>CAMNPQ010000035.1 GCA_946548305.1 uncultured Pseudobutyrivibrio sp. | reverse complement strand
TAAGTATAAAAAACAAATAGAAGGGGATGAGGAAATTGCTAAAGAGCTTCAAGACAGAAATAAATCCGACAGCCGAGCAGAAAGTCAAGATTAACAAGACTATTGGCACTTGCAGATATGTCTATAACTTCTATCTTGTTCATAACAAATCTTTGTACGATAAAGGTGAGAAGTTCATGACGGGTAAGAGTTTTAGCGTATGGCTTAACAACGAATATATTCCGAATAATCCTGATAAAGCATGGATTAAGGAAGCATATTCAAAAGCTGTGAAGAAGGCCATTGAAGATGGATGTACTGCATTTACAAGATTTTTCAAACATCAGAGTGCTTTTCCTAATTTCAAAAAGAAAGGTAAATCTGACGTGAAAATGTATTTTGTAAAAAATAATCCAAAGGATTGTAGATGCGAGAGACATAGACTTAACATACCGACTTTAGGTTGGGTGCGCCTTAAAGAAAAAGGCTATATACCTACAACTAAAGATGGATGGAAAATCAATAGCGGTACAGTATCCATTAAAGCAGGCAGATACTATGTATCAGTTCTTGTTGAAATTCCTGATGTCAAGATTTTCAATAATAGCAATGATGGCATAGGAATTGACTTAGGGCTAAAAGACTTAGCGATTGTTTCTAACGGTAAGACATATAAGAATATCAACAAGTCAGCAAGGTTAAGGAAGTTAGAAAAACAATTACACAGAGAGCAAAGATGTCTCTCACGTAAATATGAGAATTTAAAGAAAGGAGAGTCCACTCAAAAGAATATACAAAAGCAAAAGCTCAAGGTACAAAAGCTTCATCATAGGCTAGATAATATCCGTACTGATTACATCAATAAAACAATAGCTGAGATAGTGAAAACCAAGCCATCTTATGTAACTATTGAGGATCTGAATGTGTCAGGAATGATGAAGAACAAACATCTTTCAAAAGCTGTTGCATCACAAAAATTTTATGAATTTAGAATTAAGCTAAAAGCTAAGTGTGATGATAACGGAATCGAGTTAAGGATTGTAGACAGATGGTATCCATCTTCTAAAATTTGTCACTGTTGCGGTGCTATAAAAAAAGATTTGAAACTTTCAGATAGAATATATCGCTGTGCGTGTGGCTATGTCGAAGATAGAGATTTCAATGCAAGTCTAAATCTAAGAGATGCTATAACTTACGAAATTGCATAATCAAGCAAACGTAAGTATGTACCGAAGGCTATTTTCGGGAATTTACGACTGTGGAGTGTACAAGAACTTGTGAGTAGTGTGTTGTTTGTAACCACCAAAGCATACACATTGAAACAGTAAGAAGTATCCGTGAGGACTTCAATTTCTCGATGTGTTTGAGTATATTTAAACACATTTTGAGTGGCAGGATTCTATGGCTTATTTTCCAATGTTTATAAACATAACTGATGCAAACTGCCTGGTGGTAGGCGGTGGTGAAGTGGCTTACAGAAAAGTACAGGTTCTTCTTGATTTCGGAGCGAAGGTTCATGTTATCGCAAAAGAAATATCAATGGATTTAGCTGCTTTATCGGAAGAAACAAATAACCTTTTATTAGAACAGAGGGAATTTACTCCATTTGATTTACAGGATAGAAAGCTTGTGGTGGTTGCCACAAATGATGAGGAATTAAATGGACAGATTTCAATGATGTGTAATGAAGGCAATATTCCTGTGAATGTGGTAGACGACCAGAAAAAATGCTCATTTATTTTTCCATCATATCTAAAAGAGCAAAATTTGGTAGGGGCTTTTTCCAGCAGTGGCAACAGCCCTGCACTGACCCAGTATCTAAAAAACAAAGAAAAGGAAATCCTCACACCAAAGCTGGGTGAATTAAATGAAATGCTTGGCAGATGGAGACAACCAATAACAGAACTGTTTCCACTTGAAGCCAGCAGGAAAAGTGCTTTTGAGCAGCTGATTGATTATGCCCTGTGCTACGATGGCGTTCCCACTGATGAAGAGGTGGAAGAGCTTCTTGGCGCCATCAGCATGACGTTATAGCATTTCGTAGATTATAACAAGATTGTAATAAATCCCTTGTAATTATCAAGCTATATATATTCTTAAGCGAAGCTTTCTATGCTGAGCGAAGAATATATATGCTTGATAATGTAACAAGGGATTTTCTTTACTCTTTGCAAACTATAGACTAATTCGAATAAATTTTCATTACTCTTCGTATATTACCGACTTGTCGATTTGAGATAATGCTTTGTCTATCTCTTCTAGGTATTTTACCCCGATTTTACTCATGACAGAATTTTTCTTTGTGATATAGCCAATTTCCATAATACTGTTGGGGTTTTCTTCATCCTCCTTGTAAGGCACCACTATGTACCCATCTCCGTTTAAGTCACCCCAAATAATGCCAGAGCAAAGTGTATAGCCATTCATTGCTCTTACCAGATTAAGCATTGTGGAGCGATCTGTTACTCTAAGGGTCTGAGGATAAATATTTTCACTTAGGATTTCCTCGGCAAGAAATTCGCTGTTTTCCCCTTGCTCAAATGACACACAGGGATAGTTTTTTAAATCCTCAAAGCTGATAGACTCCATTTTAGCCAAAGGATGCTCCTTCCACAGGTACACAAAAGCACGACATTTTATGAGGGGATGAAACTCCACTGAGTTTTCAATAAATAGCTTTGTCATTACTTTTCTGTTGTGCTCACTAATATAGAGTACACCTATCTCACTTTTTAGAGTGCTGACATCATGAATAATATTTTGAGTGGTGGTTTCTCTCAAGGCAAAATCAAACTGATTCATATCGTATTCCTTTGCCATATCCACAAAGGCACGCACCGCAAAGGTGTAATGCTGGGTAGAGACTCCGAATTTTCTTTTGTAGGAGCCCTCCTCTTTGTATTTTTGCATTACTATATCGTATTGACGATAAAATCCTCTTATGTCTTCAAGGAATTCCGCTCCCTCGGGTGTAACAATTACACCCTTATTAGTTCGCATAAATATAGTAATTCCAATTTCATTTTCCAGCTCCTGAATAGCACTTGTGAGAGTGGGCTGAACTATGTATAGTTTCTCAGCCGCCTTGTTCATAGAGCCATATTCTTCAATTGTGAGTGCGTACAAAACCTGTTGAATAGTCATGCTATAGTTTCCCTTATAATTCTTTAATTAAATCTTTAACCACTTCACTTGCTATGATTAGCCCGGCTGTAGACGGACAAAATGCAGTAGACCCTGGCACTGCCCTTCTGCCGTCACTAGGCTCCTCAACCTCTGTTACATCCTCTGCTCTTTCAATTGGCTTTTCCCTGGAATAAACCACTTTTAGAGAAGCTATATTTCTTTTTTTCAGTTCTTTTCTCATCACCTTTGCCAAAGGACACATGGTGGTTTCATATATGTCTGCCACTTCAAAAGCACTAGGGTCTAATTTATTTCCCGTACCCATGCTGCTGATAACAGGTACTCCTGCCTCCTTGGACTTCATTATGATGGCAAGCTTTGCTGTCACTGTATCCACAGCATCCACTACATAATCATACTCACTAAAATCGAAGGTGTGGGCGTTTTCTGGAAGAAAAAAGCATCTGTGAACCTTAACCTCAGCATCTGGGTTTATGTCCAGCATGCGCTCCTTCATCACATCCACCTTGGCTTTTCCTATGGTAGAATGGGTTGCTATAATTTGCCTGTTGATATTGGTAAGGCTCACCTCATCATTATCTATCAAATCAAACTGAAATATGCCGCTTCTCACCAAAGCCTCGCACACATAGCCGCCTACTCCTCCTATGCCAAATATGGCGACCCTTTTATTTTTCAAAGCATCTATGGCTTTTTTTCCTAAAATAAGTTCTGTTCTGGAAAACTGATTTAGCATGATTACCTCTAAATTCTAAAAAATGGGAATACCTACTAAACTACTAGGTATTCCCATATTATTTTTTTATTTGCAATTTGTCAATAAATTTAGTCCTAAAATGGTCCAAAACCTATTTTGACCGCCACGACTATAAACACCAATGAAATGAGCACCCAAATCAAAAATATAGGAAGCAAAAAACGCACCCATTTTCCAAATGGTACTTTACATATAGCAAGTGCCGCCAGGATTTCTCCACCTGTAGGGGCAAGCACATTTGTAAATGCATCTCCAAGCTGATATGCCAGCACAGCTGTCTGCCTGGTGATTCCAGCCGAATCTGCCAGTGCTGTCATAAGAGGCATAGTGTAATTTGCCTGTACAGAACCAGATGGAACTACCACATTAAACAGGGCATGAAATATAAACATTCCACAAGCCAGTATATAATCATATGTGCCTTCTAGTAGTCCTGCTGCCGAATGTAGCACTGTGTCTAAAACATTTGCATTTTCCAGTAGCATTACACCACCGCTGGCCAAGCCTATCATGAATGCTGGCAAAAGCATCTCCTTTGCCCCTTTCACGAAATACCTGCATATATCACTAGGAAGCAGTCCGCCTAAAAGTCCAGCTATTATCCCAATTACTAAAAAGATTGCTGTGAGTTCATCCACATAATAGCCTCTGACTACAACCCCAAGTACCGCAAATACGATACCGATTATAAAAACTACTATAACGCATACCTGTCTACCCTTTAGTGGAGGTACAATTTCCAGATTTAATTTCTTATCCTGATTTTCCTCTTTATCATAAATATATGCACCACTAAGCTTAGGATTTTTTTTGATTTGTGAGCCATACCAAAGCACATATCCAATGGTGACAATCATAAGTACAGTAAATAATACAGCTCTAAATCCCATTCCAGAAAACATAGGCAACCCAGCTATAGTCTGAGCTGTGCCTACCGTAAATGCGTTAGTAATGCCTCCAGCATATCCCACTGCAGCAGATAAAAATATGATTCCTACTGCCATTAGGGAATCAAACCCGGCTGTGATGCAGCATGATAGCACTATAGGTACGAAGACCAGCAGCTCCTCAAAGTTGCCACAAAAAGTAGCTCCGCAGCCAAATATAATCATTAATATAGGAACAATGATAAATTCTTTTCCCTTTATTTTTTTCATGGTGTTTGCTATGGAAGCATTTAATGCACCAGTACCATTAATGATTCCAAACATACCACCTATAATCAAAAGAAAGAATACTACATCCGAAGAATTCTGAAGTCCCAGTGTGAAGGATGTAAACAGCCCCGTAACGGTGACCGGGGTTCGTTCTATATACCTAAAGCTGTCTGTATCAATTATTACGCCTCCAGTGCTGTCATTAACCGTTTCTGTGTACTGTCCTGCTGGAATAATATAGGTTGCCAGAGCACAAAGCACCACAACCACTGCCAGCACCAGCATTGGGTGCATGGCTTTTCTCTTTTTACTATCTGACTCGCTCATAACATTTCCTCCCGATTTTTAGTCATCTGAATCCTGGTCGCCAAAGCCAAGGCTTTTCATAAATGCATCATTTTGTTTTTTCAAGGTGTCTTCTTCATTCTGATGTTTGTTTTTTGATGCATTTTCTTCGCTATCTTCTGCCTCGTCCCCTTTATTGTTTTTGTATATTTTATTTCTGATAGTTTCTTCTACCTCTTCCTTATTAAGCTTGTTTTCATCTGCAAGCTCAACCAAAGCATCCACTACTTCTGCCTCAAGCTGTGTTCCCTTAACTCGGGTGAGTTCTGCCATTACATCAGACAAAAGCATCTGCTTTCTATAAGGTCTTGTGGAATACATTGCATCAAATGTATCTGCTACTGCGATAAGTCTCGCTACCTCAGGTATTTCATCTCCCTCTAAGCCCCTTGGGTATCCTCTTCCATCCAGTCTTTCATGGTGATAGCCCGCTCCAAGAGCCAGATTAGGCACAATATTTACATCCTTTAACAGCTTTTCGCCAACAGCAGCATGGGTTTTCATCACCACATACTCTTCATCATTTAAGCGTTCTGTTTTATTTAAAATAACATCTGGAATGTTGATCTTGCCAATATCATGCATCAGGGCTATGTGATATATCTCGTCAATCTGATCTTTTGTGTAACCCCTCTTATCAGCCAGTTTCTCTGCCAGCATCCTTGAATAATAAGCCACTCTAAAGGAATGTCCCTGATTTTGGGTATCTCGCAAATCCACACATTTTGCAAATGTATGCATAATCTGGTCGATGAATTCTTTGTCTTCCTCTTGCTTCTTTAACAAAGCCAGAGTGCGCTTTCTAAAGTGGTTCCAGATAATAAATGTAATAAGCAATACAAGTAACGCCATAAATATAATCCAGAAGGCCAGATTCTCATAAATGGATGATTCCTTCACAATCTTTATCTCAGCTGTCTTGTCTACCTTGCCTGTTATATTGTCTATCACATTCAAATGGAAGGTGTATTTTCCACCATCAAGATTCGTATATACGATAGTTTTTAAGTCCTGTTTGGTAGTGTATATAGGTCCTTTTTCAAAGCCCTCTAACCAATAGCTAATCCTTGGATTGCCCAAACCATAGGTAAGCGCATAAGCATTTATTTCCAGCCTCTTGCTGCCTGCTGGTATGGAAATAATCTCCCCATCCTTTATGTACTCCTCATTGTCATCAATCACAACTGATGGTATGGACAAAAGTACTGTATCGTCATGTGTGTCATTGCCATTTATATCCACCATACACACACCTGCTGTACCTGATAAATAAAGATGTCCACTATCATCCAGATAGCTCCTAGAATTTCCTGTTGTTATATAAGGCAATCCGCTTTTTATATTGTAAAAGGTGTATTCAATATTCTTATTTGCAACCAGCTGTGATGCCTTTGTTATATAGATACCATTAGATGACAGCACCCAGGCACTGTCGTTTTCTCCAAGGTAAATATCGTAGTTGTTTGAATATGGGAAGTTGGAAATATCATGTGCCACCCCATCCTTCAGGTATTCAATGGAATTAGAGGTGATAAGCCAAAACAGCTCTCTTGTGGCATCATATTTGATACGCATAACAACACCGCTGGTAAGACCATCCTCATAGCTTATCCTTGACACTTTATTGTCATCTATCACATAGATACCGTCACCATCACTACCTAAATAAAGCTTTCCGTCTGGACCTTCCTCCACTGTGAGGATTTCTTCTGTGCTAATGCCATTGTCCTGTCCGTAATGTTCAGCAACAACACCATCCTTTATTATAAAAAGACCGTTGCTGGTGGCAGCTGCCATACTTCCATCGCTACACTCTAGCACTGTTCTTACTCTTTTTGTCTCTATACCATTTTCTGAATTGTACACAGCTGTCTCTTCTGTATCTGGGTTATAACAGATTAGCCCCTTTTCACCCTGGGTGCATATCCATACATTGCCGTTTCTGTCATTTTTAATACAACGAATACGGGTTTCATCAAGCAGTTCTGTGAGAGCATTTGTTACAGTGGCATAGGTATTGTTGTCCAAAATGGTAAGTCCCACATCAGTGCCCAGATACAACAAATCACCATTTACACAGGTAGAATTTACCACCATATTTTCAAGGTTTGCTATCTGGCTGATATCAGTAAATCTGTCAGGCACCATTTTCATAACACCCTGTCTTGTAGAGGTGAACCACATGTTGCCCTGGTGATCCAGCATTATATTTCCTACAGAATCGTTCATAGGAAGAGTGTCTAGCTGGAAGTATTCGTTATTTGCATCAAAATATCCGATCCCATTAGTGGCTGATACAAATAGCTTTTCACCCATTTCATACATTGATCTGATATTAGTCTGCTCTTTAGTGTCTCTTTCCTCTAAAATCTCCAGATTTCCATCAAAGCTGACTGTCAATATCTTTGATGAAACAGTACCCATATAAAGCACCTTCGATTTGCTGGTGGCAGGAGAAATAGAATTTATAGTCTCCTCTCCAAATTCTGATGCCTTGTAGTAAGAAGTCAGCCTCAAATTGTCCATAGTAAACACATCTCCGTCTAAGGTCAGACCATAGATAGTTCCTTCGCTATCCTTTTTTAGGGATGTGATATATTCAGTGTTCACCTGAGGGTCATTTATACCATTAATTGTAAGAGTGTTCCCATCTACATAAGCAAGTCCCTGTGTAGTGGCTATGATGATATTGCCCTCAGAATCCTCACATATATCACGTATAGAATAGGACTTCAATTCATCCACTCTTCCGTATAGTGTGACTTCACCATGGTCATACAGTGCCAGACCATTTTCATTTGTACCAATCCACAGCCTGTCCTTTGAATCAGCACAAAGGCTAAAAACGCTGGAAATACCATAGGATGAATCAAAGCGATAGAATTCACTGCCATCGTAGCGTATCAATCCACTATAACCACCAATCCATATAAAGCCATCGGTTGTTTGGGCTATTGCGTTTGCCTCAGAGGTGGGCAAGCCATTTGTTGAATCATAAAGAATTGCAGTGTAGTCGCTACCTGTCCCCAAAACGTCTCGCCGCTGTGCCCCATCAGCATTGACTGAAATTGGCAAAGCCAAGGCTAATGACAAAGACAATGATAACAATGCAATCGTAGAAATTATTCTTTTTGAAAAGCAAATTTTCCTCATAAATATCTCCCTCAGTTTCATAAAACTTCGTTACATATTATAACAGAAATCAGACAATTTTTAAATCTAGTCTAAAAATTTTTGCTATTTAATTTGAAAATTCATATAATAACTTATATAGGAGAGAAAAAATGAGCTTAAAATATTTTACAAAATCCATTTATGCTGGATTTTCAATCGGACTTGGCGGTATGATTTTCCTATCTGTTGAAAATAAAATTGTCGGGGCAGCACTTTTTTGTATCGGGTTATTCATAGTTCTAACCATGAACTTAAATCTTTTTACTGGAAAGGTTTGCTATACCATAGAAAAAAATGGTCCTGGCATTCTGGATATGCTTTCAATTTGGGTTGGAAACTATATCGGGACACTATTATTAGCAATCATTATTAGAGGAACCAGAGTCAGTGACGACATTGTAAAGAAAGCCACTATGCTTTGCGACATAAAAAATAATGATTCCTACTTAAGTTTGTTTATCCTTGGCATACTTTGCAATATCTTTATTTTCATAGCTGTGGATGAATACAAAAATAATGACCATACATTAGGAAAATATATGGCCATTATCCTTGGTGTTATGGGCTTCATCCTATCAGGCACCGAACACTGCGTTGCAGATATGTTTTATTACAATGTCGCCTTTAATTTTTCTTTACAAATGCTATTACGCCTTCTGGTAATTACCGCTGGAAATACCGTTGGCGGTATCCTGATAAACTATATAACCAAAGGATCGCGTTAGCAGAGCTCGCCAGCCCCCACCTGGGCAAGCTGGCTTTATGCATCATTGGAGAAGAACTGTAATTTTTCTTAATGCCACCAAACGAGCATTACACACATGTACTTTCATGGCTTTGACTATTCGAAGCCACTGTATGTTTTAGTACCGGCTCTCAAAACATATCAAAAATACTCAGCTGATTATCAATCCATGAGATTTGCTTAACATCATGAATAATATCGTCTTTGCGATAATTGCCTATTAGAAATGGTGAATTAACATCATGTAATTTTTTATTTTTTGCCACCTGCTCAAGATCATTATTAGCATAGCAATATTTACAAAAATGCCTGCAGGTGTCGTATGCTCCAATATCAGCTCCTAAGTAGCAGGCGCAGTCTGCCCTGGCTGGCTTAACATTAGATTTAGGTGCTATTAGCCTTGAGCCTATAGCCTTTTCGTACATGGCAATAGTCATGCAGCCACTACTATCTGCTCCATATTTTTCTAAAAAATTCCCCTCAGCACAAGGCTTTACCACCATGTCATTAGCCTTTGCGATTTCGATAATCTTCTGCCCAAGGGCTACCTTATCTTCAGCAGATACTGGTGCTGCCTCTGGAAAATTTCTTTTTACCTTTTCATAAATATCTATAAAGCTAATCACTACATGGTTGGTATAGCCCCTGAGATTTGCTGCCATTTTAGCGAAAGCCTCAATATGAAATTCAACGGAATATTTTTCATCAATGAAAATGGGATCATATCGCCATCCGATTCTATCTATTCCAACCATATTAGAAAGCTGCTTGAAGGATTCCATCACTTGAGCCTTATCAGGCACACCAGGCTCTATGTCCTTACCGTAGGGAGTGATAGTTATGTACCAATATTGCCCGAAATCCTTTATTAAATCCATATACGGGAAAAAAGGTGCTGGATTCTTACTGCAAAAGCCAATGGCATCCACCACCTCAGGGTCTAATTTGTACCTGCTCACCTGAACAGGATTATATGGATTTCTTACACAGACATACCCCTCCCTAAATCTCTTCGCAAGCCACTCTGGAAAAAATGCCAGTATGTCTGTGCGCTGCCCTGTGTTAATTATCATACTAACTATCACTCAAACCTTTTGCATATTCATATATCCGTCGCAATGCTCTTTCATCAGCTATATCAATTATATTTTCAGCATTTTTTGAAAACCCATTATATGTGCTAAATCCAAGTAAATATACCGCTAATGCCATTGCTATATTTTCATTCTCAGCATCAATATGCTCTGCCACTCTTTTAAGTTCATCTAAAACCGTATCATGTGGAACTTTAACATCTCCACTTTCTTTAACTACTTTCTCTACAACTTTCGGCAAAGCCATACACATCTTATAAAACGCATCATCTTGTCCTGTAACAAGGGCATAGAATTGGTCTAAACTTACTCTGCGAATTTTCTTGTGGGATACGTTCTTACCATCTACAGTTGTTGTCCATTTAATATTTTGTGATTTCTTTGCTATAGCTTCTACTAAAAAGCATGCACAATCGTCATCATCCAGCAACTGACTTTGCATCTTTATATAGGTCTTTCCTGCAGCTGCAGAATTCATTGTGTTATGCTTATTTTTCATTTCCACATAAACAGTATGAACAATTTCACCTTCTGGAAGACAGATTCCTTCTGGACGTTTCACAATTACATCCCATCCACCTTCTGTGCCGTTATCTGGAACATGGCAATTATTAATGTATTGAAAAATACGTTGATGAAAATAGCCTATGTCATTATTGTTTGATTTATCCCTTTGTCTAAATATCTCATTTCCAATAATTTCTTCCCATGATACCTGATATATAGTTTTATCAAATATCAGTTTTATTGGATCAATAATATTTTTATTAAAGCGGGCAATGTCGAAGGACTCCAGCTTCTCACCATATTTATCTATTGTATCCTTTACATGATTTGTAAAATCCTCTTCCGATATAAAAGATAGTTCCCATGCCATTATTAGTCTTCTCCTTCCAAGGCTTCATAAATCATATTGGCAACCTCATACCCCAAATTTACTGGAACAGCATTGCCCACCTGCTTATACTGAGACATCACTTTACCAGAGAACTCCCAACTATCAGGAAAGCTTTGGCATCTGGCATTTTCTCTAACTGTAAATGGTCTTGCCTCCAAAGGATGACATCGTTCGGTTTGTTTCTGAGAAGGTGATGTAAGTACTGTCAGTGACGGTTCGTCCATAGATAATCTTCTTAGAATGCCAGTTCTTCCCCCTTCCATCTCCCAGCAGCTTTTCATGTATGCTTTTGCCAACTCTGGATCAATATCTCTCCAATATCCTCCTGGAGGAACTAACTCGAATAACTTTCGTTTATTTTCTCCGTATGGCACGCCTACGCTTGTAGGTACATCTTTCAATACGTCTTTTAAGACTGGTTTATACTCATGAGGCTCTGGAAAATTGAATTCAATTTTGTCTTTCAAATCCTTCCTTATACCTATTGTTATGAGACGTTCTCTCTTTTGAGCAACACCATAATCCCACGCGTTCAATACTTCTTTTTTTATGTCATATCCAGCACCTTCAAAGATGTTTAGCATTGTCTGGTATGTTTTACCATGATCATGAGTCAGCAAGCCTCTAACATTTTCAAATAAGAACATCTTTGGCTGTAATTTTTCCAGGAAAATTGCATAGTGATAAAATAATGTCCCTCTTGCATCTTCCAGTCCCAGCCTTTTTCCGGCATATGAAAAAGCTTGACAAGGAGCACCACCAGATAATAAATCTAATTCTCCTTTTTTTAATCCAAAATAATTCTCTAAATCTAACTTCGATATATTCGCAATATCATCGCAAATAACCCGCCAATTTGGACGATTTTTCTTTAATGTATCACATGCATCTTTATCAAATTCAATTAACCCAATAGTATTGAAACCAGCTTCTTCTACACCTAACGCTAACCCTCCTGCTCCTGCAAACAATTCAATTGTTTTGAACTTTTTTTCTTTTGTAGGATATACAATGTTATAGAAAGTGTTTTGCATGTTCTTTTTCACTCGACGAGGATCATCTGGCTTTTCAGTATCGTCTGGAATCAACCATGTGTTACCTTTCAAAACTGCACCATCTATTCTTCCCTCACCACAAAGACGTGTAATCCTTCGTCTTGAGATGCTCCACTTTTCAGACATTTCAGTAGTTGTTGAAAAACTCATACATACCTCCCTAGGTTTTGCTACATGAATTTATTATATTCCTCGGCAGGAACATTTTCAATCCATCTCCCCCAATTTGAATCAGCATCAAATCCCTCTTTAGCTCGCAAAAATAGAGTGTTTGGCAAAAATTATTATGTCTAAATTATTTTTTATGGGTTATATCAACGGGTTAATTATATAAGGTGCAATCCTATATGCTGGCTGCATATTTATCTTCCGACTAATTACGATGATTTACGATTGATTTCGTACTGCTGCAATGTGAGCAAATTAATATCGGATTCAGCGGTTTCAGTAAATTCAAAATCATATTCTTTAAATGCCATGCTTCTCCCTCAAGCTCTTTAACGCCGATTTTCCCTCAACGACTCTCCCTGCTTCATAATCTGCAATACCTTTATTTATGGATTTTGCTTCATCAATTTTTTGCATAGTACGCTCATAGTAATCTATATCCATTACAACAAGCCTACCATAGCCGTTTTTTGTAACAAAAACAGGCTCGTTAGATTCAGCACATCTACGCTCTATCTCTACGGTATTTTTTAAATCTCTCATTGGAACTATCTGCATAATACGCTCTCCTCTTTCTATGGCTAAGTTATATCCTAAATTTAGCCACGCATCAACATTTATAACATAATAATTATCTATTGTTCATTTGAGCTCATTTTAAGAACAAACTTTTTTATATTTTTCATATTAAATCCTTAACCTCACATTTCAAGACCTTACTTAAAGATTCAAGTGTAGCCACCGAAGCTTTACCTATATCTTTTGCACCGATTTCATACTGCTGCAATGTACGCAAATTAACATATGCTTCCTTGGCAAGCTCACTTTGAGACATTCCAAAATATTTGCGATACATCTGAAGTCTGCTAACCGCTCTGGCTTTGTCGACTTTGGAATTAATATAATCTACTATCTGCATTTCATCCATTTCATGATATGGATTATACTTTGCTCTTAAATTCTCTGGGGTAATGATATCTTGTATTTCCTTAAAACTTTTGGCTGAATACCACTGATAATATGCTAACACCCAACCTGTCCAATAATCCTCTCTAGGTGCTTTAAAGGATGTATCAATCTGCCTTAGTTCTGCAGCATTTGTTCTAAGGACTATCTCCTGAGTAAGCTCCGCCCCAGATTTTCCAACTATGTATTTGGGATTTCCTACTTCAAACTGTGCTGCTATTCCTGAAACGATGAACAGGCTCATAAAAAAATCTAGACTGAACTTGTAATCGTAAGCTGCCACCTGAAATGCTTCTGCTAAATTTGCCATAGCATCACTAAGATATATTTCTTTATAAGGATGAACCATTCTACTGCTCCTTTCTTACAAGATCAATAAGATATGTTCCTTTTTTATCCATTGCATCAGCAATAGTATTATAGCTTTCCCTGGCTTTGCTGTCCCTAGCAGACTTCTTAGGATAATACTCTGCACAATCAACTTGTTTTGCCTCTATAAACTTAAGCTTTGAAAAAGCCTTTTCACTCTTTATAAAGAACTGTTGTCCCAATTCACCAAGGTACATAGCTTCTTCCAACTGTTCAATGCTAATAGTATTTGCCAAAAAGGCTCTGGCAAATGAAAAATATGAATCATCTGCCCTATAACCTATTATTGCATCATATTCATCTATATCTATATGATAGTTTCGCTGCAAAAACCCAATGCCATCCCTTGCCAGTGTGCTGTTGATACTAAAGGTTCTATGCTCAATCAGCAGTGTAATCCAATGCAAAATTGAATACTTTTCATCATTAAGATTTAGAATCTTAAGCCCCTTATCATCTATTTCATATACATTAACAAAACCGTCTTGCTCAGCTTCTACCGCCCACTCCTTGGCCAGGTCTATATGCTTAGTGCAATAAAAGCCCTGCCCATAATCATTGAAGGGCTTTCCATACCCATACTGAGGAGTGCTTACTATTTTATCTGACCCATGATATAAAACTATTTTGCTCAATTAAATCACCTTGCTTTCAAAATAAATAAAGCTATACTTCTGTAGAAGTATAGCTTTATTATAACTCTGTAGAAGTATAGCTGCAAGTGAATATTTCTATCCTTAAAAAAAATAAGAGTTCGTTATAGACTGGGTCTATAACGAGCTCTCAAATCACTATTTTTTTGTTAAGTATAATGCGATAGCATACATATCATCTGGGAATGTATATTTAAGATATCCATTATTATAATCAATTTTTTCATCCCTAAATGAATAACATTGTTTTATTTCATACTCATTAGGAATGGTGATACTAATAGTTTTTCCCTTGGCTTGGTTAAAGCCATGAATTATAACAAAAGCCTCACCTAAATCCTTATTCTCTCTAAGTATAGCCTGCCAACCATTAGGGTGGCGATAGCTGGATATATTTTCACCATAAAAATATGTTTTGCCTTCTTTTATGACAGGAGCGATTTTCTTATAAAATGCTATTCCTTCATCTATCACTTTCCATTGTGAATTATTAAGGGCTGTGACATCACCTGAAATACACATTCTACCAAAAAACGTATTTACGATAGAATACGCTATTCGCTTAAGTGAATCTGTTTGTCTTATAACAGCCCAAATCTGGCTTTGTCGAGGCAGTATTACCCTATGCAAATTTGCTGCAATAATAGGTATTTCTTCACATTCATGAGCGTCTGAAAAAGATGCCATACTGCAAATAGACATCATTAGCGGTTCTAATTTATGTCCACCAGAAGCGCAATTCTCAAGGACTATCCCAGGCACTTCTTCTTTGACCTTCTGAATGAATCGAATTGATTCTTCTTGGTTTAGTCTAAGACCTTCCCCTAGAGATTCGGCTCCATCACACCCAATTCCCACCGTGTCATTGCAATCTATTTTCATGTATTCAAAACCATATTTTTTTAGAGTGCCTATTACCTTGTTTTTCAAATAATCCTGCACATATGGTTGACGTAAATCCCAGAAACGTCTCATAGTGGTAGTTAATGGGTATCCATCTCTTTTTAGAAGATGCTCTGTATCCTTGTAGGCTTGAGATTTTTCTCCCACGTTATCAATTTCAAACCAAATTCCGGGCTTCATGCCAGCCTCTTTTATTACCTGAACTGTTTTATCCAACCCATCTGGAAAAAGCTCCTCTGAAACATCATAATCACCCATGGAAACATCCCACGGAACATCCTTTTGTTTGTACCACCCACAATCTATTACAAAATATTCAAAGCCTTTATCTTTGACAGCATTTACTATATTACAGATATTTTCATGACTTGGATTTCCCCATGTGGTGCAATATTCATTAAACATAACCGGCAGGCTCTGTTCACATTCAGGTCCTAAATCTATTGTTTTATTAAGCGAAGATGTAAGGTGCTGATATATTTCTTCTTCATCACCCGAACAAACAGAAATAATGGAAACCGGCGTAGTGAATTCAGCCTTAGGTTCAATATTTTTCATCCAATGACCAAACTCCCTATCGGCCAGTCCTCCAGATATTTGCACATAATCCCCTCGTCTGTATACCTCCATCTGCCATGATGCATTATTCATCAATTGGGCACCCCAATATAAATGATTTTTGCAATCCTCCAAAACCATAATTGGAAAATATTTATTTACAGGTAAAGACCCCACTGCTCCAAAACGCTCGCACCTGACAGCATGCCCTCCCCATGATGGCTCAAGCTGTAAATCTTCCAGGGAAATAGTTTCCTTTCTCCCTTCCATGCTCCACACACTGCGTATTCTATGAAGCTTTAATGTATCAGCTCCGTCCCCCTCCATAAAAGGAGATATTTTACCAAGGGAAAAGCTGGATAATAATTCTAAGCCAACAGTATTATTACTGTTGTTCCTAAAGCAAGAACGTATTCTTAGTGTCGTTTCTCCCTCAGTATATGAAAGGTAATGGATTACTTCATATCCTCTTTCATCTTCTAGAATGGTCCCAACTTCCGTTGTTTCATTATCCTTTTTAATAGATTGAGATTTATACTTAAACCCGGTAACAGATGGGCTTTGACGCATTGTTACACCTGGAGCATAAGCACCATTATATGTATCACCCACCAATTTTATTTGCACTAATGAATCAATATAGGGTTTGTCTTTCGTATCATCTCTATTTACATAATTATATCCGACAGGTAGTAATACCAGTTCTACATTTTGAGTCTCGTCATCTATGACGTAAGTCACATTCATGTCACCAAACGTATACGAATTTAGTATATTCTGCATATCTATCCTTTCACCGCACCCACGGTCATTCCTTTAATAAAATATTTCTGTAAGCTTAAAAAAAGCACAGCGATTGGTAAAACAGAAATAACAATCGCCGCCATGGCAGTCGTATAGTCACTAGCTTGTGCTGAAAATAACGATTGAATAACTACTGTAAGTGTTTTTAATTCTTTTTTACTAACATACAAACTTGCCAACATATAGTCATTCCATATTTGAAAGGCTTGCATAATAATCAATGTGGCCATAGCAGGCTTCAATAAAGGTAATACTACAGTAAAATATGTCCTAAACACATTACATCCATCTATCCTAGCTGCCTCTTCTAATTCAATAGGAACAGTAGACATAAAACTAGTCATAAGAAAAACTCCAAATGAAATAGCAGTTGCAATATACATAAAAATAATTCCGAATCTTGTATTTGTGAGATTTAGGTTTGCTCCTATTATATATATTGGCAAGAAAAGGGCCTGAAAAGGAATTAATATACCAATTATAAAATATATATAGCAAAACTTGAAAAACTTCCCTTTACTTCTGGCAATCGCCCATGCCGTAGCGCTACATAAAATCGCAAGTATAATTACCGCAATAGCTGTATACAAGAATGTATTTGTAAAGGTAGTTGTAAGATTCAATTTTTCAAATGCTTTTTTGTAATTTTCAAACTGAATACTTGAAGGTAATGTTAAGGCATTGGTTAAATACAATTCTTTTTTTGTTTTAAATGAGTAATTAAAAACAACAAATATTGGCAAAATAAAGACAACTGCCACAATTGTCATTATTACTTG
>CAMNPQ010000034.1 GCA_946548305.1 uncultured Pseudobutyrivibrio sp. | reverse complement strand
CTTTTCGCTTGCTTTCCTGTTTGTATAAAACATACCCCATGCCGGCTACTGCTAAAATGGAAACAACAACAAATAGCATTCTTATGAGCATAAGCACTGCTCTAAATATCTGTGATACTACTGGAATATAGTAGAATCCAAAGAAGAAATTTGAAAGTACCGTATTTACGATACCAAAAAACAATGGAAGAAATAGTGCAAGTGCGCCTAATTTTTCCATGTTCTCAATAGTGAGATAGTCACGCCAGTTCTTTTTAATATCATCAGCCTGAGCACTGGCCTTTTCCACTGTTTGAGAAATCTTTTCTCCGCTGCCTTTGAAGGTATCCTTGAACTCGTTTACAGCATCATCCAAGCCTTTTCCAATGTCCTCTCCAACATTGTCGATGACATCTCCTATTGTGTCTCTGTTTGCATTAGCAACCTGGCTTCCGCAAAAAGGACAGAATTTAGAGTCATCCTTAATCTCTTTTCCGCAATGCGTACAAAACATATAACTTTTCCTCCCTATATTAAATTATTACGTTTTAGAAAAAACCACAAAGCTATTATACTGCAACACAATAAAAACAAAATGTCAAGTGGTTTAAATTCTTCAGTACCTTTTTTTATATATTGCACCAGCTTTATAAAAATATAAATAGTAAGCACAGGTAAAAGGGTAACAGATAAAATATTGTATTCCATAGCCCCTTTATAGTCTAAGTGAAGCAGTGCTTCCATGGCGTGAGTCATGCCACAGCCCGGGCACAACAAACCTGTAATGGTCCTGAATATGCATGGCAGACCATGCCCTGTCACTAGAAATATGACCATATATATGACTAAAGCTACTACAATTTCTCCTACTATTGATATGACCTGTCTTTGCCTTTGTTTTTGCCCTGAGGCTTCACTTGATTTATCCATTGTCAGTCATCCCCAGTTTTCTCAAAATGCTGATAGTCCTTTACAGATTTCCATGAACCTCCCCATGTAAATCCATGCTCAGTAAAAAGCTGATATGCCAAATCATTTTCATCAATTTTGTGAGAAAAATCCGAGGTTCTATCTGCATACAAAGCACCTGCTTCAGGTTCAACCACAGTTTTCCCTTTAACCTTTTTCACATAAGGGTTATACAGTGGGTTAATGTCTATCGCCATACCAAGCCCATGGTTTGACACCTTTTTAGTGTGGCTTATAAACCTGAAATTAAAGCATGATGTGTTGTTGTCCGTCATGGATGCCTCATCATCAGCATCATATTCATCCACAAGCTTTATTTTTTCTATTTCATAACCAGCCTCATACAGCTCTTCAAATATTTCCAGCAAATCATCAGCTATAGCCTTGTTGCAAATGATTTCTCCCTCATGGGTCTTTCCATCAAAGCCCACATGAAGCACATGAAGATATCGTAAATTCGATAATGGCACTGTGCAGTCTTCCTTGTAGGACTCACCTTCTATTTCTGCAAATATTTCGCTGTCCTCAGTGATTTCCGTTGCATAAAAATCTTCTGAATAATCACTTTTATTTGCACCAAAAGAATTTATCGATAATGAAATGACTAATCCTAGTATCAGTAATAATCTCATAAAAACGCCTTTCCTAGTCACGGGCGAATACATCTCTTGTATAAACCTTGTCCTTCACATCATCAAGGCATTCATTGTAGCGATTGGCTATTATAGCATTGCTCATTGCTTTGAATTTTTCCAAATCGTTTACCACCCTTGAGCCAAAGAATGTGGTGCCATCTTCAAGCGTAGGCTCATAGATAATTACTGTAGCTCCCTTTGCCTTTACACGCTTCATTACACCTTGAATGGAAGACTGACGGAAGTTATCAGAGTTTGATTTCATTGTGAGACGATAAACTCCAATAGTTACTTCTTTTTCAGAATCCTTATTGTATTCATTTGACTGTCCATATCCATAGTAGCCAGCCTTTTTAAGAACCTGGTCTGCTATAAAATCCTTCCTGGTTCTGTTGGATTCTACAATGGCACGAATAAGCTCCTGTGGCACATCATTGTAATTAGCAAGAAGCTGTTTGGTATCCTTTGGAAGACAGTAGCCACCATAGCCAAAGGATGGATTGTTGTATTGGTCTGAGATACGAGGATCCAGGCAAACACCTTTGATGATAGCCCGAGTGTCCAGACCTTTTGTCTCTGCGTAGGTGTCCAGCTCGTTAAAGTAGCTTACACGAAGAGCCAAATAAGTGTTGGCAAAGAGTTTTACTGCTTCTGCCTCAGTAAAGCCCATGATAAGTGTGTCTATATTTTCTTTTATGGCTCCCTCTTGTAAAAGTGAAGCAAATTCTTTTGCTGCTTCACAAAGCTTTTCATCATTTTCATCTGTTCCAACAATGATACGGCTAGGATACAAATTGTCATAAAGTGCTCTGGATTCACGCAAAAATTCCGGGCTAAACAAAATTTTATCAGAGGCCATCTTTTCACGAATTCTTTTGGTGTAGCCAACAGGTATAGTAGATTTGATTACCATATAGGCATTTGGATTTACCTTTTTTACCAGCTCTATAACTGCCTCAACAGCTGAGGTATCAAAATAATCCTTTGTACTGTCATAGTTTGTAGGTGTAGCTATGACTACGAATTCTGCATCCCTGTAGGCACTTTCTCCATCAAGTGTAGCTACCAAATCCAGGTCTTTGTTTGCAAGATAATCTTCGATTTCCTGGTCTACAATAGGTGATTTTTTATTATTTATTAAATCCACCTTTTCTGGTATCACATCAACTGCTACAACATGATTGTGCTGTGAAAGCAATGTGGCTATTGAAAGACCAACGTAGCCTGTACCAGCTACCGCTATTTTTCTGTTCATATCTCTCTCCTAAACTTATATTATTCTTCCTTTAAACGATACCAGCCATCAAGTATTGACAGGTTCGGATTGTAATATGGGTCTCCCTTTTCTAAAATATCAGGCCAGAGCTTTTCCAGCTTTTCTACCTCAGAATTGAAACGGGCAACCTTTTCCCCTGTATCCTCGTAGCCTCTGGATTTGGATTCATAGTGATAAAGCTCAGCATGAGGGTTGTATACCACAAGGTAGCCCTTATCTCTAACCTTCATACAAAAATCCACATCATTAAATGCAACTGCAAGCTCTTCTGTGAGTCCTCCCACTTCTTCAAACACGTTGCGACGCACCATGAGGCAGGCTGCTGTCACAGCTGACAAATCCTGAGTGGTAACTGCTCTAAACATATAACCTGGCTCAGAACGCTCCAAACCCACAAAGGTGTGACCGGCAATGCCGCCAATTCCCATGACAACACCTGCATGCTGCACGGTATTGTCTGGATAGTATAAAAGAGCTCCACAGATACCCACATCAGGTCTAAGGCATACATCAACCATTTCCTTGATGCAGTTTTCGTTTATTATTTCTGTGTCGTTATTCAAAAGCAAAAACATTTCTCCACTTGCAGCCTTTGCCCCAAGATTGTTAATTGCCGAAAAATTGAAGCCTGGAGTTTCATAGGTGACGATTTTCACATCTGGTCTTCCTTCAATACTTTTGTAGTACTGGAAGGTCTCTGGCTCAGTGGAATTGTTTTCTACAATGATATATTCAATGTTTTTATATGTGCTTTTTGCATCAATAGATTTAATGCATTTATCCAAGTCATCAGTGTGATCCTTGTTTGGAATGATAATGGAAACCAGCGGCTCTTTGCCCCAATTATACACAGTGCGGTAGCAGCCATAGAAGGTATCCTGCTCCACCGATGCTGGTATATTTAATCTATCATAGTGAGCCTGAACTGCTTTTGCACCTGCATCAAAGGCGTAAAGCTTGCTTTCTGCGCTCATGGCTGTGGATGCAGCGTGACTTCTCCAGTGATACAAAGCCTTTGGAACATGGTAAATGTTTGCTGCTGCCTCACAATATCTCAATATCAGGTCATGATCCTGGGCACCATCATATTCTTTATTAAAGCCGCCCACCTTATCGTACAAGCTGCGCTTGAATATAAACAAATGACATATATAGTTTACAGAACAAAGCAAGTCTAAATTAAAATCAGGCTTGAACACTGGCTCAAAATATTCCCTTGAGTCCATAGAGATTTTGTCTTCATCAGTGTACAGCACATCTATATCAGGGTCTTTATTAATGGCTGCCACACATTCATACATTGCATTTGGAGCAAGGGTATCATCATGGTCTGACAAAACTATATAATTCCCACTTGCCATAGCTATTGCTGCATTAGTATTATCTGAAATGCCAAGATTGTCCTTTAAGTAGCTATACTTTATTCTGGAATCATTACCGTATTTACGTTTTATAAACTGCCTCAGTGTATCATCACTACTGCCATCTGCAAGACATAGCTCCCAATTAGAATATGTCTGGGCCACAATGGAATCAATCAGCTCTGCAAGGTATTTTTCCGGGGTCTGATACATGGGTACCACAATACTCATAAGTGGCTTGTAATCAAATACCGTGTCTCGCTGTCTTTGCAGCTCCACTTCCGTAGGACCAAAGCTTGTTAGAAAGTCCATATAGGTATATTTAGGTGCATCTGCATCCTTGAACTTGTCTATTGCATGTTTGATGGTGGCTCCCAGTCCATTGTCCTGTCGGTACAGTTCAATACGTTCCCACAGGCTTTTCTTTGGTAGTAAATTTCCTCCTGCCAAAACATGCTCTGTGTCTACCTTACATTCGTACACCTGATTGTTTGCTGTAATGGTTAAACGAAGCTTTTTGTAGTTGCCCCTGTCAAAGACTATTTCCAGCCCAGAGTCACATTTTTCTGTAAGCTCAGGATATACTCCATATACATCCTTTCTAAACATACGCTTTACAGTGATAGGGATTTCCTTTGTCCCATCATACAAATGAAATTCTTCTGGAACATTTCCAATAGCCCAGCCTAAAATCTGAATCTTGTCATCTGAAACAGCTGAGCGTTCCAAATTGTATTCATATTCCTTTTTAAGCTTCTCTAAGTCTTTACCTGTGGCCTTATAAACAACGGAGCGCACCTGGTTTGGTGAGTCATCCTCGCCCAGTAAGCATATAAGCTTTAGGCTCTTAACCTGCTTTAAATCATCTGGCAGCTTGATTTCTCCCACGTATTCTTTTGATACGCTTTTATGAGCTGCTATATATCGGCGGCGAACCTCATTTCCCTCATTGATAGTAATATCCATCTGATAAGGCTTACCGTTCATTTGTGCTACAAGCTCATACCCCTTAGGGTTGTCAAAAGGATAAAAGCCTTGAAATAATAATGTGTTTTTCTTGGTTAAGTGGTATCTGATAAATACCACATTAAAAGTGTCTCTCAAATTACTCTACCTTCCATGTACAAGAGTTGACGTCGAATTTTTGCACACCATCTCGGCAATAGCTGTCTTCCACGATGAGTGAATCGGCTATGTCCTCAGTCAGTGTACCAGCAGCTATTATATCATGGAATAAATCTTCCACAACTGCCTTGTCGCAAAGTGTAAAGCCATCTATATTTTTTGTGACCAAAGCATACTGGCTGACAAAATCCAATATACCCTCCTGTAACCTTTTCACATCGTTACTGAGATAGTCGTCATCTTTAAAGCTTGGCACTGGCTTTCCATCCTTCATGGTAAAATTCACAAACTGACCGTACGGTGCAGCAAGTGCATTTTCCAAAAACAACTGGAATTTCAAAATCTTGCTTTGGTCTATCAGAGCTGGGTCTGTAATCTCAAATAGTGCATCGGCTCTTCCACCAATTCGGGCTGGCTTATTTGAATGGAGGGCAAGATAGTGTCCGTCTATGTTCCTGCCAGTCAGCTTCATTAAAAAGAACTGGATTGTGCCAGAAAAGCCAACATCCACAACAGCCACATCTGAAGACTGTGCCATCATCTCTTTTATGTATACTAAATAAGCATTCTTTTCCTTCTTGGCTTTATCTAGGATTTCATCCTTATAAGACATCAGCCTATCCATTAAATCCTCTGGCAGCTCATCATAGGAAAGGAAATTATCCTCCTCATCCTCATGACACTCAATGCCAAATCTCTCCTTTAGGAAATTACTAAAGGTGCCTCTGTATTTTTGTGATGCCAGTTCTCGGATATCCTCATCACTTTCAAGGGCCGCAACAGAAACTGCTCGTCTGGAGGTGAGGAAATATTTTATATCTGGCAGTTCTATATCCCTGGTGCCGCAATAGGCTCTAATCATCTGCTCTAACATATAGCCTTCCCTAGCCAAAAGCAGCAGTCTTTGTTTGGTCTTCCTGTTTTCAGAAACAATCCATTCTACGAAGCATGTGAGGAGTGGTCCAAGTACCGTATATCCGAATTCATAGATATTTTTAAATTTAAGTGTTCCGTCCTCTTTAAATGCAAATGGTGTATTGAAAATTCCACCTGATAGAGCCTGACCTATCATCAAAGAATTGGCAAGACTCCTTTTTGCCATCTGCTTGAAGTATGGGAATTCTGAAAGCTCCAGCAATGTGCCTAAATTAAAAATAATGTGATTGCTTATGCATTTTTCCATTGGCAGTTGGGCATCACTTCTGAAATTGTCCCCAACATGGATAAAGCTTTTTGGGTCGTATCTGGTCAGAAGCATATCCCACATTGTGCCATCGTCCTTTCTGGCACCCACCTCGCTGGAAATCAGCAGCTCATCATAATAGCTGATGCCGCATTTGTGCAGCAAGCCCACGATTTCCACACGATTGAGATACATGTCACTTACTAGAATGACCCTCTTGCCCATTGCCTTTAACTGGTTGTAGACCTCCACCATATCCTTTCTAGGAATGCATAGAGCTGTCTCCAAATCAATTTCCAGCTTTTTAATATCCTGGGCAAAATTTCCTAAAGTCTTGTCCTTTGCCACCTCCACATAAATCTTGTCTATGGTGGTCATGGCACCGTTTTTTGCAGTAGCCTCAGCTTCAGCAGCCTTGCGAAGCTTTAGAAAATCCACATCAACATTAAACTTAGCCTTTATAATCTTGCCAAGCAACGTAAATACATCATCAGGTTCAAAAATAGTTCTGGTGATTAGAGTATCAAAAATATCAAAGGAAATTACATCATAATTTCCAAGCTTCATTGTAAGCAGCTGCTTATCCAGCTTAATGCTTTCCATGTATGGATTCAGACTCTTATTTTTAAAGGTCTTTCCACCATCTGCATTTAAAATATATGTGTCATAACCTTCTTTTTGAACTATGAATGGAACTATTCTTTCAAGGGCATGAGCCAGTGTTCCATCTGTCTGCCCTGCCTCCTCCGGGAAACTCTCATAGGTATAACCGTGCTCTAATAATGGTTTAAAGCTTTCTGTTTTACCCCAGAAAAATGATCCTGCTGGATAGTTAAACACTACCGGCATGTCGCCTAGCTCATATTCTTCAAAGAGCTTCTTTCCCAGCTCTACATTTGCCAGCCATGAATAGGCAATCTCTGGAATCTCCACATAAATATCTGGATATACCAATCCACCATTGCCATTTTTAAATAAATCCAGAATATAATTTATCTGCTCAGGTGAACCTAAAAGCAGATTCAGGCAGTACTGTCTCCAGCCCATTTTCTCTGAACCGGAATATAATGATTTTTTCGAATGAACATGCAGGAAATAGTCATGCTTTAATATTTCTTTGGCAAATGGACCATAAAGTGGTGCCAGGTCTCTGCCTCTGTTTGGCAACTTTCGCACATCAGCTGTACCAATGTTTTTAAGCTCCTTTAGCTTTGTCTTTATAGCCGAAACATCTGCATCCTCTTTGCAGGATATATACAAATCAAATTTGTAGGGAATATTGGAAAGATACTGGACAAACTCCTCCAGTAAATCTTCATAAAACAGATGGATATGCACTGCAATCGACGGTGTCAAATCCTTGTTTTTCTCCTGCTTTGCTTTTAGCTTTGCCTTTTTTTCCTCAAGCTTTCTCTCTCGTTTGGCAGCCTTTGCTTTAGTGTCCTCTCCCTTTAGGGCTGCTTTAAAGGCACGAAAATCTTCTAATAGCTTGTAGCCTTTGGAGTTTACAATAGTGTCATACTTTCCCTGAAGTATTGTGTTTGCCGCCTCAATATTTCTTATATGCAAATCCTTGGCAGCAATAAGCTCTTCAAGCTTTTTTATCTGATAATCACGGCTTGCAATTTTAAAATCCTCTGCGGTTTTGTTGTTGTCTGCAATGTGTTTTCTAAGCTCTTCTAAATTCTTTACCCCTTTGAAGCAGTATTCACTCTGGAAATGCTCCTCCATCTTTAGATAAACAGGCTTTTCCTCGTCTGGTATCTCCACAAAGCTGTCTGTCAGACCGCCGAATAAAATGCCCCTATAAAGCAGATAGTTAATGGGGATTGGAAAATCAAATGTCCATTCGTAATCCATGATTTCCCAGCCCTTATCCGTCTTTATAACGTTGTCGAAAATCAAATCTATATCCAAAAATCTGGCTGCCAGCACTCCCTTTGGCAATTCCACTTCACCAAAGACTTCAATAAATTCATCGGTCACAACAAATTCTTCGGCTACAGCCATATATGTGTTTTTAATAGCCTCTACAAATTCCAGGGTATCCTTCTCTGTGAGTTTTTCTCCCTCAAGGTATTCACATACCAGATTATCCCCCTCTAAAGTGCTTTCATTAACGCAAAAAACAGAATGTTCTACCACATTCTGTAATCCTTTATAGCTTTCATACACTCTATGTATATGAGATATTGCAGCCTCATTATATGGGCGTTTCAAAACAACCTTTTTACCATCTCTTTCTACAATATCTGTGACAATATTGAATTTGGGATTTCTATCGTTTGAAAGCTTTTCGTATAATAATCTTTCCATTATTCGGCAATCAGCAGGTAGTCTCCTGCCCCTCCTTGTAGTGTGTCTTCGGCATAAATCTCTTTTGTGAATAAATAATCCGGAAGCAATCTGAAGGTCTCTATTTTGTTCATCCCTGCTTCTTTAAAAAGCTTTTTTATAAAGCCTATGTCTGCTGATTTTTCAGAAAAAGCATAGACTATTTTGCCCCCGGCATTTAAATGTTCTTTCATAGCCTTTGGTGTTTCGGTGATTTTCCCAAGGCTGATAATAACATCAAAACCCTCGCTTATACTGGTATTTCCATCAGCCACCACCACATTTTTTGACTTTTCCTGAAGCCATTCTACAACAGCTTTGCTATTTGGCTCAAAAACAAGTACCGAGTCCTCTGATGTGATTTTTACCGGCTCAAGGGCATTTGTCCTAAGGTGGGATAAATCTAAAATAGCCTCGTTTGTTCCCTCATCATATATTCTTCTGTTATATTTTTCCTGTATCATATTATTTAACCTTTTGCACCGAAACTATAGAATTCATATCATAATATCCAACTGTATTTTTTGAACTGACAACAGTGATACCTATAACATCATACAATCTGTTATATGCCACAAAATCCACACCATCAAAACCAGTGCAGCTTATGGACATAAGGTATTCTCCCCCCTGCATATCCATTCTCTGGGTAAAGGTGGCAACGTATTCCTCCCCCTCTTTGCAGAGTCCCACATCACATTTTTCGTACATGGTGTTGGTGCCTGTCACATCAATGCCTTTAAGAGTTTTAAAGGTGAGCGTAAATATAGGATTTTCTATATCAGTGTTAAAGTGAACCTTTGATTTTACTGTAAATGTGCTGCCTTTCATGATAGCATTGGTAAAATTGCCACTGTCATCAAGCACAGCAAAATCTACAATAGTGGCTCTTCCGTCACCGTACTCATTTACATTGGGATTAATGCTGAAATGAGACTTCCAGTCGGTGCTGTCAGTAGAATTATCTGCTACCTGTGGCTTGGCTTCTGTGATACCATCCTCCACCTTGCTGTGCAAAACCGGTTCTTGACCTACTAATATCTTTTTGTAGATGTCAATCATATCCTTTGGAGTGCCCTCATTTACCTTTACACCCTTATTGATAAGCACGGCTTTGTCGCAGTATTTGCTGATAGCTCCCAAATCGTGGGACACGAAAAGAATGGTTTTGCCTGCCTCTTTAAACTCCTCAAACTTCTTATAGCATTTAGCCTGAAAGAAAACATCTCCCACAGACAATGCTTCGTCTACTATGAGTATTTCCGGGTCGATATTGATTGCCACTGCAAATGCCAGGCGGACAAACATACCGCTGGAATATGTTTTAACTGGCTGAAATACAAATTCTCCTATATCTGCAAAGCTAAGGATATCATCAAGCTTTGAGTCTATTTCCTCTTTTGAATAGCCTAGCATGGTGCCATTTAAATAGATGTTTTCCATGCCCGTGTACTCCATGTTAAAGCCGGCACCAAGCTCCAAAAGAGCAGATATACGTCCATTTACTGTGACATCACCAGATGTCTGAGACAGTACACCTGTAATAATTTTAAGAATGGTGGACTTTCCTGAACCATTTGTACCTATAAGCCCTACACACTCGCCCTTTTTAACATTGAAGGACATATCATGCAACGCATAGTGTTCTCTGTAGTTTTTCTTTCTGGTGAGCCCAAGTGTGTCTGCGACTCGCGCTCTATTGCTATCGTAAAGCTTGTAGACTTTATCTACATGCTCCACGTTAATTACATAATCTTCCATTTTAACCTCAAAAAAAATAACTATTCAGAAGCTAAAGTCCTGAATAGTTACATTTTACCACAATTATAGCTTATCGCAAACTATAAAGCCCTTTTATAGGATGCTTAAATCCGCATAATCAGTGATTACTCCATCAACACCTAACCGTTGTAAAGACAACATCTGTCCCTTTGTCTCTGGAGCATAGGAATAAACCTTTGATCCAGCATCATGAATAGCACGAATAGTCTTAGGTGTAAGTGTCTTCATGTTTACGCCATAGTACTCTGCTGGATATTTTGTTGGAAGATTCGATTTTCCAAAGGATGCCAAAACCATTATCGGCTGGGTGGCATTAATCGATTTTATATCACTTAAATAATTATAGTTAAATGATAAAAATACTACCCTGTCTAAAACTCCATAATCTGCACATTTCTGGTAGACCTCATCGGCGAAATCAGGATCCTCCCCAATGTCCTTAAGCTCACAAAAGATTCGCATATTGGTGCTGCTGAGCAAATCAAGTGTCTGGTCTAAAGTGGGTATTCTTTCCAGTCTATACTCCCTTCCATACCACTCACCTGCATCTAGCTGTAACAGTTCTTCATATGTGTGGTCAGCTATGCTTGTCTCATCCCCGGTAAACTTTTCTAAGGTGTCGTCGTGAAAAATAACAAGCTGACCATCCTTTGTTTTTCTCACATCAAATTCAACTGTTTTGACTCCTGCTGCATAGGCACCTGCGAATGCGCTAAGAGTATTTTCTGGGTACGCTCCAGAATATCCTCTATGAGCTACAATCTGCACCACAATATCCTCATCTGCATTTGCTGGTAAATAGTCGAATTCGTTTGCGAACATAAAAGAACAAAGTAGTGTAACCATGCTGACAGCAATGGTCCGCATTACCTTGGTAAAACGTTTATTTTTCATAAGCAGGCCCCCTCTCTCTAGCTAATTATATTTTACCACGAATTCACCATTTAGACACAAATCCTGCCATAAAAAAATGTCCGAAATCCTCGGACATTTTTTATTAAATATTTTATAGGGCATCTGCAAATTGGGATTGGAGCTTTGAAAAAATGTGTGTGCCTAAGGCAAACATTATTATAGTAAAGCACCAAAAGTATACTGTCAGACCTGGTTTTTCCCAGAAACCCATTTTTGATATAAAGCTGTCCCTATATCCGCTTGTTATGTAAAACATAGGGTTCAGTTGCAATAGAACCTGCAGCCAACCAGGGATTCTTTCCACCATATCATCATAGTTCCACATGATAGGTGTAGCCCATACTCCAACCTGGAGAATTATATTTACAAGCTGTGCCATATCCCTGAAAAATACGCACAAGGCACTGGTAAAGTATATTATTCCAACTGCAAGAATCATCATAGAAATAGAGTAGTATAAGATTTGCAAAATATAAGGGGTGATTCCATAGCCATATATCAGATAAACAACAAGTGTAAATAATACAAAAAATCCATGAACAAACAGGGATGACACTGCCTTTACAACAGGTAATATATTGATAGGGAAGACCACCTTTTTCACCAGATAATTATACTCCTGCAAAACGACAGTTCCCGCTGAAAGCACCTCACTAAAATAAAACCAGGGAACAATACCAGCTGATAACCACAGTACAAAGGGTGCCTTTATTCCCTCTTTCGTGCCCTGCGTACCTGCATTTAATGCTTTATCAAACACAATCCAATACACAAGCACTGTTACAACCGGCTGTACAAAAGCCCATATTACCCCAAGGGTTGAACCAGCAAATTTCTGTTTGAAATCATTTTTTGCTAATTTTGATATTAATTTCCTGTTTGAAATAATGTCCTTAATCATAATCTTCCCACTTTATTATTTAACTGCTTCCATACGTTCTGCCGATATGAAATGATATATTTTAACCTCCTGGTTTTCAAACACAAGCTTTAGTTTTCTGCTGGTGCATCTATAATCAGGATGACCCTGTTTTGTCACCACCAGATAGTCTATACCATTCATATCCATGGCTGTCTCAGCCTCTTTTACATCACTGCTATAGAATTTTTCATTTATTGAAAGCTTAGCTTCCACCTGTTTTTCCGTAATATCAGAATAATCATAGCCTTCTAAGTAGCACTGACGCTCTGAAAAAGCGCCGCAATAGAAATAAATACTCCTGTAATCCAGTTCCTCGGATAGTCTGTCCACCGCCAAAAGAGAATCTGTGGCAGTGTTGTCTCTAAGCCACAAATATGCTTCCATGGTGTCTGCTGATACCAAATCTGCCCTATCCCCTGCTTCACTAGCATAGACCTGGCTTTGCTTGAAATCCTCATAGCAAAAATACATCAAATCTATGAATAAAAACATGGTTCCTATAACGAAAAACACATAAGTGATGTATGCCACAAGCTTTTTTTGATTTTCCTGAATGTAGCGCATAGAACCATAAAAAATGAATGCAGCATTGGTGATAACAAAATATCCCTGGGACAAGCCTGGCACACTTATACAGCAAAAGCCGATTACACCCATTAATACTGAACCTATGACAAACCAGTCGAAAATATCTCCAATTACGCCTGTTTTGATCAAAGTCTTAAACCTTGCCACTGCAAAGCCTGTAAATGGTAAAATGCAAGGTCCTACTATGCATATAGCACTAAAAATAACTCCAAACACCACCCATGGAAATGACATATAGTCAAGCCCAAGCTTGGTAAAAAGCTGACCAATCCTGCCAGAGGACAAGGTTCCCTCTGGTGAGATAACCATGGCTCTATTGTTGGAACCAGAAGTATCTAGCCCCACTGTCACTATCACATAAGTGAAAGCAAAGCCTAATGTCATGCTGATAGCATAAATAAACCTGGACAGATGAAGCTTTTTTACAATAGCTGATTCTATTATAAATACTGCCCATGTAATGGCAACAAGCAGTATTCCTGTAGTGCCCTTGAAGCCGGTGGCTGCAGCGGCAAGCAAATACAGAGCAATCATAACTCTAGGCTCGTATTTGTCATACCATATCTCCACCAAAATATCTATAGTAACCACAGATAATGCCATAGCAAGCCCCATGGCATTTGCATTGCTGAACAGATGATTATCAAGCCATGAAAATGGCAGCTTCACTCCTACAACATTCAGCGGCATCACACAGATGCATGCCACCAAAGTGCCCATGGAATAAAAAATATAGTGTATGCTCTTGCAAAGCTTTCCACCTAAAATCCTCTCTCCTATGGTTATAAGAGCCAATGTAAGAGGCCATGCGCATATAAGAGCATTTCCATTCATATACAGTCTGAATGCATCTACTCCAAAGATATGCTTGCACATGGCAAATATCAATTCATAAAAATAATGGTAGTAGAATGTAAGTCCATCTATTCTCAAATCGATATTTGGAAAAGACCTGCTCAAGGAAACAATATTTCCAGTATGAAACAGGTAATCATGGTAAACCTGAGTGGTCTCCCCCAAAAGGCAACCATTGTATTTCATTAAAAAATTAAGGGTGGAAGCCACAAAAATAAATCCGAATACAAAAACCCATTCCCCTCTAAAGTGTTCGTCTGCATTTAAAAAAGATGGTTTTCCTTTTTTCAAATATACAAGCACAGCTATTAGGGAGGTGACAGGTGGCGCAATCATAATGATATGCTGGACACCAATTAAGGATTCTATAAAATACAGAGTCGCCAAATATAAAAATCCAATAAAAAAAGCTGCTAAAAATCTGGTAGAAAACTTAAGTCTTCTTGGAAGGAGCATCCCTTCAATAAGCATTCCAGGAATCTGTATCCAGAAAATAATATATACAAGAAATATAAATGTTATACCAAAACTAAAAATCATTAACATTCCTCTTTTCCATCTGGTGCAAGCATGCCAAGCTTAAAATGCTTACGACACAGTGCAACATAAGAATCGTTTGCTCCCAGCATTACCTGTGGACCAGAACGAACAATGCCTTTTTCATTGTATCTGGTATTGCATGTAGCTTTATGTCCACACCAGCAGACAGTTTTCACCTCATGAATAACATCAGCTATTGTAATCAGTCGCTCAGAACCAGGGAACAGCTTGTTTCTAAAATCCGCTCTAAGACCATATGCCACCACTGGTACATCCATAAAATCCACAATATCCGATAAGTAATCTATTTGTTCAGGTGTAGCAAATTGCACTTCATCAACAATAATGCAATCATATTTTTTTATCTCTTCTGGAGACATTTCGGTTAAATCTTCCAAAAAGATGCACTCATTTTCAAGGCCTATTCTGGAACGTACCACTCTTTCTCCATCTCTGGTGTCCAGCTTAGGCTTTACCAGCAGAGCGTTTTGCCCAACCTCTTCATAGTTAAAATGAGTCATCAATGCATTGGCAGTCTTTGAAGATCCCATTGCCCCGTAATAGTAATATAACTTTGCCATATAATCCCCTTTACATAAATTGACAGAAGACATAAATAACGTCTTCTGTCTAATTGTTCATATTTTACTTTTAAAATATATAAAAGTCAAAATACTTTATTCCACTCTTCAGTTTCCAGTTCATTTGCCTTATGGACTAATCGCACATTTGCTTTTCCATTATTTTTTACATAATAAAGTGTTAAATCAGCAGCGTTTAGATAATCCCATGCCCTGTTAAGCGGTCTTGGTACATGATTAACTATTCCCTGAGAAACTGAAAAGCCTATAAGTCCAAGGTCAGCTCCCACTTTTGTCATTGAATCATTCAAATAACGTGCCACCTCAATAATCTCTTCATCTGTCATGTCATAATAATAGATAACAAACTCGTCACCGCCGTAGCGTGCTACAAATATTTTATCATTAGTAATTTCTTTTAATACCTTGCCCATGGCAACAAGCAGCTCATCACCTTTAGAATGACCATAATTGTCGTTCACCTGTTTGAAGCCGTCCACATCCATCATTTCCACAGCAAGGCTCTTGCCCTCACTATTTGCCATTTCGAATAATTCATCTATAACGGCATTCATTTTAAATCTATTGGCAATGCCAGTAAGTGGGTCTGTTTCAGCTGCCGCAAGTAAAAACAGATTCTTGGTGCGCTGCTGTGCCAGTTCAGAGCGAAGATTCAAGGTGGCTATAAATGACCTTTTGTTATCCTCTGTTTTTTTCTCAGACAAACGATAATAATCCCTGAGACTTGTCATCAGACGCTTTTCATCCCCCAGAGCCTCATACATCTGCACGCGATACTTCTCCATAAATAGTCTCAAACTAATGATATCAGTATCCACACACACCTTGTCGATTTGATTGAACATGTTTTCCAGTTCCTTGTACTCCTTGGCTTCCGCCAGAAGTCTAATCAAATCTGTTGTCTCATCAAAGTAGATAATATATTCTTCGCAAGCATAAAATGCCTCTAAGCATTTAAGCTTCATCACTTCTGCGTTTACTTCGTCATTACGATATTTGTAATAAAAATATCTTGCCAGTATTATATCAAACAAGTCCTCTAACTCAGGATATCTCTCCAGAAGTCTTTCCATTTCCAGAAAAACCTCTGTAGCTCTTTTCCCTTGTCCAAGCTGTACATATATTTTGAGGATAAAGGCAAAATCCCCCAGCATCAACTCACATTTCAGCTTGTCATCCTCTAAGAAATTGCAACACTCTATAGCACGATAATGATACTCCAGTGCCTGATTCATTGCATCCATTTCATAGCAAAGAGATGCAAAATTAGAGCAGGCTATAGCTTCATCTGCGTATAGTCTGTTTGCTCTGGCAAGCTCAATGGAATTAATATAGTACTCCTCGCTGGTAATAAAATGGCTTTGACTTCTAAATATTATTCCAAGTTCGTTATAACAACGGCATGTAAGCTGGTATTCGTCTGTCTTTTCCAAGCCCTGGACACCAGCAGAAAGGTAGTAAAGAGCCTGGGAAAAATCTCTGTTTTGACAGCATGCATCACCCAAGGTGCAGCTTGCATAATTTTTCAAATCCTCATTTCCCTGCTCCTGAGCCAAGTCAAACAAGTCACATGCCAAATCAAAATGTTTGGAATCGTCCACTTTCCTAACATCTTTTATTGCCTGGATTAGATTTTCTACCATTGGGGAGTTTTTACTTAGCAACTCTTCCAAAACATTACCTCAACACCATAAATTCTAAAAGACAACTCTAGTTCTGTAGATATATAGCCGCTGTAAGCTTACCGTTATTGGCAGTTGTCCATATTACAAGATTAGAATCATATGTATTTACAAATTTTAAATCCAATGCGCCCCATGAAATAGTGGCATCCCATCCTTCTGGTAAATAATTTACAGGAAGAGAATGAGCATGACGCTCTGTAGCCTTTATATCAGCTGTCTTCATAGCTGCATATATTGTAGAGGAAACCTGACACACTCCTCCGCCTAATCCCATGGCATGCTCTTTATTAATAAATACAGGTGCCTCAACGAATCCGTTTTCGCTTGTACGTGGTCCTATTGTCTTAGATGCTGAAAAAGTAGCTCCAGGTGCTACCACAGTGCCATTTACATTTGCAGCTGCAATAGAAATGTTTGTTGCTCTGGCAGCCTCAGCATTATAGTCAGTAGAATAAATGCCCAACAATGTGGAAGTCTTTGGAACAGCCAGTTCCAATGGCTGAATAGCTGGAGTGGCATCTCTTCCCTCAGCCTGTCCAGCATTAACATAATGATAAACATAGCCTGGCATATTGTCCCCGTATACAGCAACCAAATCAGCATTACGGTTCATATAATCTGTGGCGTTAAAGGTTGCACTGGCATTTCTGCCTTCGTATATTCCAAACAAAACATAATGGTTCAGCAGATAAAGAGGGCTGCCATCACATTTTGCAGCCACATCAGGATACATGGCAGCATAATAGTCTGCATCGAAAACTTTAGCGCATGCCTGCAGCTCATCATTAGTAGCTGCCTCTGCTGTAAGCTTTGGCATAAGAACAAATGCAAACGCCATAAAAACCACTGATATCAACATCTTATTAATATGTATCTTTGCTTGTTTCATAATTCCTCCGAATTCTTTGTACAAAAACTGCATCATGCACATTCTAGCATTTTTTTATCAATATTTAAATACATTCATGTAAAAGTCATGTAAAACCAAAATTGAAATTTTAAATTCCACCCCCAACTCGAGCGGTGGAATTTACCAT
>CAMNPQ010000033.1 GCA_946548305.1 uncultured Pseudobutyrivibrio sp. | reverse complement strand
AGCTTACAGAGGAGCGTCGTAAGGAAATTTCTAAAGACGTTAAAAAGCATGGTGAAGAAGCTAAAGTTGCTATTAGAAACATTCGAAGAGACGCAATTGACTATTTAAAGAAACACTCAAAGGATGATGGAGTTTCTGAGGATGAAATTAAAGACCTTGAGGATAAGTGCCAAAAGATGACTGATAAGTTCATCGCAGAGGTAGACAAGGCTGTTGAAGCCAAGACAAAAGAAATCATGACTGTATAAAACTTTAGTGTATTTAGGGCACATTTATTGTGCCCTTTTTAAATATCAAATATTGAGGAGGGCAGTTCAAGGAATATTATGAATGTACCTGAACATATTGCAATTATTTTAGATGGAAATGGAAGATGGGCAAAGTCTAAGGGGATGCCACGCACTTATGGTCACACTGTAGGGGCAAAAAATGTTGAGACTATTTGTAGAGCAGCCCACGATTTAGGTGTTAAGTATGTGACTATGTATGCTTTCTCCACTGAAAACTGGTCCAGACCAGATGATGAAGTTTCAGCTCTTATGAAGCTTTTAGGGGAGTATATTAAAACCTGTATGAAGACAGCAAAAAAGGACAACCTTAGAGTGAGGTTTATTGGAGACCTTACAAAGCTAAATGATAGTCTCAGAAAAGCCATTGAGGAGCTGACGGAATATTCATCCAAGTTTACAGGATTAACTCTTACTATAGCCATTAACTATGGCAGCCGAGATGAAATGACAAGAGCCATTAGAAGGATTAGTTCTGATGTAAAAGCAGGTAATATTGATGTTGATGACATAGATGAAAAAATGTTTTCCTCTTATTTAGACACAAAAGACATCCCTGATCCTGATTTTATGATTAGGACTTCTGGAGAACAAAGATTATCAAACTATTTGTTATGGCAGTTGGCTTATGCTGAGTTTTATTTTACACCAGTTCCTTGGCCAGAATTTACTCCTGATGAATTAAAAAAGGCTATTGAGGAGTACGATAGAAGAAACCGCCGTTTTGGTGGGATATAGGAAGGGTAAAGTATGTTTGTTACTAGACTTATTAGTGGAATTATTCTTGTTGCGCTTTCACTATTTTTTATTATCACAGGAGGAGATTTGCTCCTTGCAGTCATGCTTATTTTATCTTTAATAGGCATGTTTGAGCTTTACAGAATATTTGAAGTAGAAAAGAAAATGCCGGGAATCCTGGGATATGTTGCCTGCTTTGCTTATTATCTTGATTTGAGGTTTCAATTCTTTCATGACAACATGGTAGTGATTCTTACTTTTTTAATTTTTCTTTTGGCTGTATTTGTTTTTGGATACCCGAAATACCATAGTCACCAGATAATGGCAGTTTTCTTTGGCTTGTTTTATGTAGGCGTAATGCTCTCATTTATTTATCAGACAAGAATGCTTCAAAATGGGCAGTTTATTGTATGGTTAATATTTTTATGCTCTTGGGGCTGTGATACTGCTGCGTATTGTGTCGGAGTTTTATTTGGAAAGCACAAAATGTCACCAATTCTTTCCCCTAAAAAATCCATTGAAGGAGCAGTAGGTGGAGTTCTTGGAACTATGTTACTTACGGGAATATACTGTTTTGTCATTTCAAAAGCTTTTAACATGGACGATTTTGTAATTTTGCCATTAGTGATTATATCAGGTATAGGAGCACTTATTTCTATGGTTGGAGATTTGGCTGCTTCTGCCATAAAAAGAAATTTTGAAATTAAAGATTATGGAAAGCTTATTCCAGGACATGGTGGTGTTTTAGACAGGTTTGACAGTATGATTATCACTGCACCTATTATATTTTTCTTAGCATATTATTTTTATATTTAATAGAGGTTTTTTATGGCACAGAATTTGTCAATACTGGGGTCTACAGGCTCCATAGGAACACAGACTTTGGACATTGTTTCCCAAAATCCTGATGATTTACAGGTGGTTGCAATGTCTTGTGGAAAAAATATTGATCTTTTTGAAAAGCAGATTAGAAAATATAAGCCTGAGCTTGTAGCTGTTGGAAGCGAAGAACTGGCAGCAGATTTAAAAGCAAGACTTAAAGATATAGAAATTGAGATTATGTATGGCATGGACGGGCTTATTTCCGTTGCCACTTATGAAAAAGCTGATACTGTAGTGACAGCTGTTGTGGGGATGATTGGCGTACAGCCTACAATTGCGGCTATTAATGCAGGAAAGACTATTGCCCTTGCCAACAAAGAAACCCTTGTGACAGCTGGACATATTATTATGCCTCTAGCAAAAGAAAAAGGGGTTTCAATTCTTCCAGTTGACAGTGAGCATAGTGCTATTTTCCAATCATTAAATGGAGAGAGACACAATAAGATTTCAAAGATTTTGCTTACTGCATCTGGCGGACCATTTAGAGGGAAAAGCCTTGAAGAACTGGAAAACGTAAAACTGGAGGATGCTTTAAAACATCCTAATTGGTCTATGGGGGCAAAAATCACCATTGATTCAGCCACTATGATTAATAAAGGTCTAGAGGTTATGGAGGCTAAATGGTTATTTGATGTCAGCCTTAGCCAGGTGGAAGTGGTTGTTCATCCACAAAGCATACTTCACTCAGCAGTGGAATTTATGGATGGAGCGGTTATAGGACAGATGGGTACTCCAGACATGAGATTACCTATTCTTTACGCTTTATTCTATCCAAATAGAAAAACTCTTTATGCTGAGCCTTTAGACTTGTTTAAAGTAGGCACACTCACATTTGAAAAGCCGGATATGGAAACATTTTATGGTCTTTCTCTTGCTTATGATGCTATGGATGCAGGGGGAAATGTTCCTACAATTTTTAATGCAGCCAATGAGAGAGCAGTAGCCAAATTCTTAAATAATAAAATAAAATTTATAGAAATTCCTGAAATTGTTTCAGAGTCTATGATTAATGTAGATTTTATGGAAAACCCAAGCATTGAACAGGTTCTTGAAACTGAGCGTATGACTTATGATTTTATTGAGAGCAGGTGGTAGTTAATGAAGATAATTCTTGCCATACTTATATTTAGTTTTATTATCATTTTCCATGAACTGGGTCATTTTTTATTTGCAAAAAAATGCAATGTAAAGGTTAATGAGTTTACCTTAGGCTTAGGACCTACTGTTGTGTCTTGGGGAAAAGGGGAAACAAAATATTGCTTGAAGCTTCTTCCTTTTGGCGGCTCCTGTGTCATGGAGGGAGAGGATGAAGAAAGCGATAGCGAAAGAGCCTTTAATAAAAAAAGCAAATGGGAAAGATTTCAAATAGTTTTCGGAGGCCCATTATTTAACTTTATTTTAGCCTACATACTTTCTGTTATTTATATATCTGCTATAGGAATCAATGACACCACCATAACAGATGTTATGGAAGGATATGGAGCTTATGAAGCAGGGCTTGAGGCTGGTGATGAAATCATTAGTATAAATGGCTATAGAGTGCATTTTTACAATGAAATCAGCATCTATACTTTCTTACATTCAAATGAGGATAGCTACCAGATTGTATATAAAAGAGATGGGGAAAAATACACCACTACCTTAAAGCCTATATATTCTGAGGAAGCAGGAAGAAAGCTTCTGGGAATTACAAAAGAATCTGAATACAAAAAGCTTTCACCTATTGGTGTATTGGAATATTCAGTATACGAAATCAAATATCAAATCTATACCACCATAAGTAGCCTTAGGCTACTATTTACTGGCGAGGTAAGCGTGAGCGAAATGTCTGGTCCAGTGGGGGTTGTTACAGTCATTTCTGACGTGTATGACCAGTCTGTTTCAAGCGGTGCATTTTATGTATTTGTAAATCTTTTATCCATTGCCATTTTGCTTAGTGCAAACTTAGGCGTTATGAATTTGCTTCCATTTCCAGCATTAGATGGTGGAAGGATAGTGCTTATAATTTTAGAAGCTATCAGAGGAAAAAAGATGAAGTCTGAAATCGAAAATGGAATAAACCTTGTGGGCTTTGGGCTGTTGATGCTTCTGATGATAGTCGTCATGTACAATGACATAGCTAAGCTTATGTAAGCTTATGATGAGGTGTTAATATGAAAACAAGAGAAGTAAAAATTGGAAATAGAGTAATTGGTGGAGAGAATCCTATATTAATCCAATCAATGTGTAATACAAAGACTCAGGATGTTGCTGCTACAGTTAAGCAGATTAATGAACTTGCTGCTGCAGGCTGTGATATTATTCGTGTGGCTGTTCCTGATATGGATGCAGCAAAAGCAATATCAGAGATTAAGAAGCAGATTTCTATCCCACTTGTTGCTGATATTCATTTTGATTATAGACTTGCTATTGCAGCTATTGAAAATGGTGCGGACAAGATTAGAATTAATCCAGGTAATATTGGAAGTACCGATAGAATTAAAGCTGTTGTTGATGCTGCAAAAGCAAAGAATATTCCAATCAGAGTAGGTGTTAATTCGGGCTCTTTAGAGAAGAATCTTGTAGAAAAATATGGTGGAGTTACAGCAGAAGGCTTAGTAGAATCAGCCCTTGATAAGGTGGCTATTATCGAAAGATTAGGCTACGACAATCTTGTAATCAGTATTAAATCTTCTGATGTCATGATGTGTGTAAAGGCACATGAGCTTATTGCTGATAAGACTACACATCCACTTCATGTAGGAATTACAGAAGCAGGAACTGTTAAGGCGGGTAATATTAAGAGTGCCTGTGGCTTATCAATGATTTTATCACAGGGTATTGGCGATACTATCCGTGTATCACTTACAGGTGACCCAATTGAGGAGATTAAATCTGCCAAGCTTATTCTGCGTACTTTAGGTCTTAGAAAGGGTGGCATAGAAGTAGTATCCTGCCCAACCTGCGGTCGTACACAGATAGACTTAATAGGTCTTGCAAATAAGGTAGAAAATCTTGTTGAAGAGTTTTCCGATTTAGACATAAAAGTAGCTGTTATGGGCTGTGTAGTAAATGGACCAGGTGAGGCAAAAGAAGCTGACCTTGGTGTAGCAGGTGGCATCGGAGAAGGTCTCCTCATTAAACACGGTGAAGTAGTTAAAAAGCTGCCAGAAGAAGAGCTTCTAGGTGCCCTTCGTCAAGAACTTATCGCCTGGCCTCGCCCACAATCGTAAAGTATTAAGTGAGGGGGTAGCTGTCAAACTAATTATTACTGAAGGAGCCAATCTCGCGACGAGGTAATAATTAGTTTGATAGCGTAACCCCTGAACTAAAATCCTGGAGATATGTTATGGATCAAATGAATTTCTATGAAGTGTTCCCTAATATGAACGCTGGTAACGATATGGATGCGGCTCTAAGTGATGCCACTGTCACAAAAGTAAGTACAGGGCGTGACAAGGACGACATCCGTATATACGTTACATTTAACACACTTATTCCTAAACGAAGAATATGGTATTTGGAAAAATCCATTAAAAAACAATTTTTTCCAAATAATGGTGTAACCATTCGTATTTTAGAAGATTTTGATTTATCAAGTCAGTATACACCTTCAAATCTTTTACAATCTTATAACGATAGTATATTAGAGGAGCTGGAACAAAAAAGTGCTCTTCTTTTTAACATATATAAAAAAGCAGATGTGGAAATAACAGAAGAAAATCATCTAAAGGTGACAATCGAAGACACTGTTATAGGCAGAGAAAAAGCGCAGGAATTACATGATATGCTTTATTCCATCCTCTGCAAAAGATGCCATCAGAATCTTTTAATAGAATTTGATTATAAAGAGCCTGTAAAAAGCAAATATTTGGAAAATGCTATTCTTGAAGTTGAAAATAGAATTGCAGCTATAAATTCAAAGAGCATTGCAATGGAAGAAAAGGCTGAGGAGGAGAAGGCCAAGGCGTCAAAGGATAACAAAGAAGCCAAACCAGAAATGGTAGAGGAGAAAAAAGAAGTCAAACCTCTTACAAAGTCTGATGATCCAGATGTTATATACGGAAATGAAATATTAGAAAATGCCACAGCTATAGAGGATATAAACGGAGAACAGCTAGGTCCTATTGTTATACGTGGACAGCTGACAGCCTTAGAATTCAGAGAGACGAAAAAAGGTGGCTATTTTGGAACAGGAGCGGTTACCGATTTTACGGATTCCATTTCTGTCAAATTTTTCTTTAGTGATGCTGATCAGGGTAGACTTTTAGAAAAAGCCTTGAGTGTGGGAGGCTTTTATAAGTTTTCTGGCAAGCTGGATGATGACCCTTATTCAAAGGAACTTACTGTAGGAAGAATAAATTCAATTCAAAAAATCAGAGACTTTAGGGTCACCAGGCAGGATACAGCTGTGGACAAACGTGTTGAACTCCATTGCCATACAAAAATGTCTGATTTTGATGGTGTATCAGAAATCACAACTATCATTAACAGGGCAAAAGAATGGGGACACAAGGCACTTGCAATTACAGATCATGGTGTAGTTCAGGCATTTTGTGATGCCGACCATATGAAGGGCTTAGGAGATTTTAAGGTTATATATGGCTGTGAAATATACCTTGTAGATGACACAAAGCAGATAGTTATAAATGATAGAGGACAGTCCTTAAGGGGAGAGTTTGTAGTATTTGATATAGAAACTACAGGCTTCAATCCACGTAACTGCAAAATCATAGAGATAGGTGCAGTAAAGATTGTAAATGGGGAAGTTGTGGATAGATTTTCAGAATTTGTAAATCCACAGGTGCCTATTCCATATAGAATTACAGAGCTTACATCTATAAAGGATGATATGGTGGAGGATGCTCCTACAATAGATGTGATTTTGCCTAAATTCCTTGAATTTTGTAAGGGGACTGTACTTGTTGCCCACAATGCAACTTTTGATACAAGCTTTATAAGATACAACTGCAATGCGTTAGGGCTTGAGTACGATTTTACCCATGTGGATACCATGGAAATGGCAAGATTTCTTCATCCTAATATGGCTCGTTTTAATCTGGATGCTGTATGTAAAGCTGAAAATCTGGTGAACGAGCACCATCATAGAGCAGTTGATGATGCAGAGGTTACATCAAAGATTTTTGCAAAATTCATTGATAAGCTTGAAAATGAGCAAATTTTTGATTTGACTCAGTTAAATGCACATAGCAAACCAGGTCCGGAACAAATCAAAAAGATGAGAAGCAATCACTGTATTGTACTGGCTAAGAATGATTTAGGTCGTATTAATCTTTACAGGTTGGTTTCAGAATCTCACCTTTACTATTTTAGCAGACACCCGAGAGTTCCTAAAAGCCTTCTTGAAGAATGCAGAGAGGGGCTGATAATTGGTTCGGCTTGTGAAGCTGGTGAATTGTATGATGCCATTGTAAGTGGAAGAGATGAATCTGAGATTATGCGTATTGCAAATTTCTATGATTATCTTGAAATCCAGCCAGTTGGCAACAATGAATTTATGATACGTTCTGAAAAGAGCCAATATGAGCACATTAATTCAATCAAAGATTTGCAGGATATTAACAAGCAAATTGTTGATTTAGGTGAGGAATTAAACAAACCGGTTGTTGCTACCTGTGATGTACATTTCCTTGATCCAGAGGATGAGGTTTACAGAAGAATTATCATGGCAAACAAGGGCTTTGATGATGCCGATGAACAAGCTCCATTATACTTGCATACCACAGATGAAATGCTTGAAGAATTTGCTTATCTTGGCCTTGCAAAAGCACATGAGGTAGTTGTTGAAAATACAAATAAAATTGCCGACATGGTTGAGCGCATTCACCCTGTACGTCCAGATAAATGTCCTCCTGTTATTGAACATTCAGAGGAGGATTTACGACGCATCTGTGAGACAAGAGCACATGAGGTGTATGGACCCAATCTTCCAGAAATAGTTTCAGACAGACTAGAGCGAGAGCTTAATTCAATCATCGGAAATGGATATTCCGTTATGTATATAATCGCTCAAAAGCTTGTGTGGAAATCTAATGAGGATGGTTATCTGGTTGGTTCCCGTGGTTCTGTAGGTTCTTCTTTTGCAGCAACTATGGCTGGTATCACCGAGGTAAATCCATTGCCACCTCACTACAGATGTCCAAACTGCTTTTATGTGGATTTTGATGGACCAGAGGTTAAAAAGACTATAGATATGGGATTATCCGGAGTGGATATGCCAGATAAAATCTGTCCTAAATGCGGCAAACCTCTTGCCAAGGATGGATTTGATATTCCATTCGAAACCTTCCTTGGGTTCAAGGGAGACAAAGAGCCTGATATTGACTTGAACTTCTCCAATGAGTATCAGTCTAAGGCACATAAGTATACAGAAGTTATTTTCGGTGATGGACAGACATTTAAGGCAGGTACAGTTTCTACTCTTGCAGATAAAAATGCGGTAGGATATGTTTTAAAATATTTTGAAAAAAGAGATATAAGAAAACGCCGTGCTGAAAATGAGAGACTGGCAAAGGGGATAGAAGGCGTTAAGTCCACAACTGGACAGCATCCTGGTGGTGTAGTAGTTCTTCCAAACGGAGAGGATATTTATTCATTTACACCAGTTCAGCACCCGGCTAACAAAGATACAGATATTGTCACAACCCACTTTGATTATCACAAAATTGATGCCAACCTTCTGAAGTTGGATATTTTGGGACATCTAGACCCAACTATGATTAAAAGGCTAGAGGATTTAACTGGAATAAATGCCACAGAAATTCCATTAGATGATAAAGGAGTTATGTCACTATTCCAAAGTACCGAGGCACTTGGCATTACCCCGGATGATATTATGGGAACACCCCTTGGAACACTTGGTATTCCAGAGTTTGGTACTGATTTTGCCATGCAGATGCTTGTTGAGGCAAAGCCTCAGTATTTCACCGATTTAGTTCGAATAGCAGGATTGGCTCACGGTACAGATGTATGGTTGGGAAATGCCCAAGACCTTATCTTAAGTGGTGTTGCTACCATCACAGAGGCTATTTGTACCCGTGACGATATCATGGTTTATTTGATTCATATGGGTCTTGACCCAGCGGAATCATTTACCATTATGGAGCGAGTAAGAAAGGGTATTGTGGCAAAGGGAAAATGTGACGAATGGCCTACCTATAAACAGCACATGCAGGAGCATGGTGTTCCTGACTGGTATATTGGCTCTTGTGAGAAGATTAAATACATGTTCCCAAAGGCTCATGCGGCAGCATATGTTATGATGGCATGGCGCGTTGCATATTGTAAAATTAATTATCCTTTGGCTTACTACGCTGCATTCTTTTCAATTAGAGCAGGTGGTTTTGATTATGAGAAATGTTGTCTTGGCAAAGCCAGATGTGAAAAGGAGATAAAATATTACAAATCTCAATCAGATTTATCTGCCACAGATAAGGATATACTTATTGCTCTTCGTTTATGTCAGGAAATGTATGCAAGAGGATTTGAATTTTTACCAATGGACCTATACCAATCTGACTCAAGATACTTTAAAATAGTAGATGGAAAGCTTCTTCCTCCGTTTAATGTTATTTCAGGAATGGGTGATAAGGCTGCCGAACAATTACAGATTGCAGCCGCACAGGGAAAGTTTTTATCTCAGGATGAAATTAGAGACAGAGGAAAAGTTTCACAAACTATTCTGGATAAGATGATTGAGCTTGGTATAGTCAAGGATTTACCAAAATCTAATCAGCTTTCACTATCAGATTTCTTTAATATTTAGATTTCCGTTTTTTGATGAAAAACAAAAATCTAAGGGGGAGGCATAATATGAAGGTATTAAAGGGAATCATCATTTTAGTTTTAGCTATCAGCATCGTTGGGGGACTGGGTTATTACAAATACATCAATACTGTGACGTATTATAATGAACCAGGCACAAATGGAAATACCATTGGAAATCTTTATGGGAATGGATTGTTCTGTGAGACAGATGGAGTAGTGTATTTTGCAAATCCTAATGATAAGGACAGAATATACAAAATGAATCCGGATGAAACAGACATAGAAATAGTTGCTAACGATAGTGTTTATTTTATAAATGCTGATTCACATTATCTTTATTATAGCCGTAATAATAACCAGGATAATGCACAGTTTGTACTGGATGTTAATACAGAAAGCCTGTGTCGAATGACAAAAAAGAATAAAAAGGTAATGATTCTTGATCAGGCAAATTGTAATGCATGTTCTCTTGCAGGAAACAGAGTGGTTTATTTCAGGTATGATTCAGAAGATGCCACCTCTTTATATTCAGTAGATATTGATGGAGAGAATAGGCAGCAGCTTTACAAGGCTGCAATAGACCCTAGATGTATGGTTGGAGAAAAGCTATATTATTCCGGAGTGGAAAAAGACCACAACCTTCATAGCATGAATCTGGATACCAAAGATTCGGCTTTTGAATCAGCTGAAAATCTATGGTTTCCAATAGTAGAAAAGGATACCCTGTACTACATGAATTTGGATGACAACAACCGTGTATACAGAAGCACACTTTCAGGTGAAGGAAAAGTTGGTGTTACTACATACGGTACATCTGGATACAATGTATCTGGAAACTACCTGTATTACCAGTCTATAAAAGGAAATCCTGACGGCATATACCAGGTGGATTTAACTACAGGTGCAGAGGTTTTACTGGCTGAAGGTGAGTATAACAATATAAATATAACCAGTAGATATGTATATTTTGCTGACTTTTTTTCAGGCACAACATTTCACGTTTTAAAAGGAAGTACACAGGTTGGCATCTTTGACCCACCAATTATACCGCTGGAAGATTAGGAGACATATGAGAGACTTAAAAGATTTAAGGGTAGAAATTGATGAAGTAGACAAAGCGATTCTTGAGCTTTTTACCAAAAGAATGAGTTTGGCATGCGAAGTTGCTGAATACAAAATTTCCACAGGGAAAAAGGTATATGACAAGGCAAGAGAAGATGAAAAATTAACAAAGCTTTCTTCTTATGTGGATGATGCTTTTAGCCAGCAGGCAGTCAAAGAACTGTATACCCAGATAATGTCAATTAGCAGAAAAAAGCAGTTTTCTATTCTACGTAAAAACGGAATAAAGTACGATTCTGGTTTTGTTTCTGTAGATAAGTTTGATTTTTCTGATTCCGTTGTTTGCTTTCAAGGTGTTCAGGGAGCTTATTCACAGCTTGCCATGCTTCAATATTTTGGAGATAGCATGAAATCTAGCTTTAATGTTCAATCCTGGCGGGAAGCAATGGAAGCTATTTGTTCTTCTAAGGCAGATTATGCAGTGCTTCCGATTGAAAATAGCTTAGCTGGTTCTATCGAAGAAAATTTTGATTTGCTTTCTGAGTATAATGTGGCAATTGTTGGGGAGCAGATTTTAAAGGTTGAACATGCACTTCTTGGAGTTAAAGGTGCTTCAATTGATGATATCAAAACCGTATATTCACATCCTAAGGCTATTGCTCAGTGCGATTCGTATATACGAAACAACCATATGGACTGGGATGTGGTAAATCTTCACAATACTGCAGTTAGTGCAATGAAAATAAAAGAGGATAATGACAAGTCACAGGCAGCCATTGGCAGCACCTATAATGCCACACTTTATGACCTTGATGTATTAGAGGAGTGTATTCAGGATGACAAAAATAATGAGACCAGATTTATCATTGTTTCTAAAGATAAGAAATATCAAAAGAATGCAAATAAAATAAGCCTGTGCTTAGAGCTTGCTCATGAACCAGGCAGCCTATATAGAATACTATCAAATCTTATGTTCAATGGAATTAATATGAACAGAATCGAATCAAGGCCTATTAAGGGGGTTAATTGGCAATACAGATTTTTTATAGATATTGATGGTAATCTAAAAGATTACGCAATTGAAAATGCGTTAATTGGTTTATCTGAAGAATGTGTGAGTCTTAGAATATTAGGAAACTATTAAGATTGTATTGGGGGACAGTATGAAGTTATTTGCAAGCATTTACATTGGGTCGTATGAAACCACAATGAAGGTTTTTGAAATCGGAAAATTAAAGGGTATAAAGACTATAGATACTCTTAAAATTCAAACCGACATTATCAGAGATGTGTTGAACAAAGGACAGATCATGCCTGAAACAGTATCTAAGCTATGTCGGGTTTTGAATGATATGAAAAGAACTATGCTTGGATATAAGGTAGACAGCTATTTAGTAGTTGCAGGTCCAAATATAAGGCAGGCATCAAATTCATTGATTGTTCTTGAACAGATAAAGGTCAACACTGGCTTTATGGTTCAGGTGCTTTCTAATTCTGAGCAGAGATTTTTAGGCTATCAGGCAGTTGCCTCACAGGAAGGCTTTGATGAGCTTATTGGAGAAAGTGCGGTTCTTATTGATATCGGTGGTGTTTCACTGCAAATCACACTATTTTCAAAAGGGAAAATAATAACCACTCAGCATTTGGGTCTTGGTACAGTTTCTATTAATGAAAATCTAAAAAAACTGGGTAATACTTCAGGAAATTCTCTTGAGCAGATTTATGAGATGATGTACAAGGAGATTGAAGTATTTAAAACCATGTTTTTGAGAGATATAGAGCCTAAATATATGATTTTGTTAGGTGTTCAGGTTAGCGCTATTGCAGAGCGTCTTGCTGGCTTCTCATCAAAAAAGGTTAAAATTAAAGATTACCTGGAATTTCTAAATAAAATTGATAAACAGTTTCTTAGACAGTTTCAAGCAGATAATGAATATTACATTGACAATGATGATTTGATTGAGCCGGTTGTAATGCTCTATAAAGTTTTAGCACAGACCCTTAGTCCACAAATGGTTTATGCTCCTGGAGTTTCGGTTACAGAGGGAATGGCATTTAATCATAGCTACACCAAAAAGTGGCTTATATCAGCCCATGATTTCGACAATGATATTGTTTCAGCAGCATGGTCTATAGCAAAAAGATATGGTAGCTATCAGCCTCATTTAAAAGCTTTATTCAAGCTTTCTTCTGAAATTTTCGATGCTATGAAAAAATATCATGGTATGGGCAAAAGAGAGAGGATTTTGATACAGTGTATCGCCATATTACACGATTGCGGTAAATATATATCTCTTTCGGAGGCTTCCAGCTGTTCCTATACAATCATAATGTCCTCTGAAATATTAGGACTTAGCCATAAAGAAAGAGAGCTGGTTGCCACCACTGTTGAGTTTAACAGAAAACCTGTTGAGCCATACGAAAATCTATCGGACAAGTTTTCGCAGGAAGAGTATTTGATTATTTTAAAGCTACTGGCAATTTTAAAGGTTGCAAATGCTTTAGACCGTTCTCATAAGCAGAAAATTAAAAATGTATCTATGAAGGTGAAGGATAGGGAATTAGTTATATCCATTGAAGCCAACAGCTCCTTGGCATTGGAGAAGGGCTTATTTAAGAAAAACGCAGATTATTTCGAAGATATATTTTCTATTAAACCGGTATTAAAAGAGAATGGTAGTATGTAGGAGGCACTATGGGAAATTCTATAAATTTATCAGATTCAAAATATTATGACAATAGAGAATTAAGCTGGTTAAAATTTGAGCTTAGAGTTTTAAATGAAGCTTTGGTGAAAGAACTGCCATTGTTAGAACGTGTTAAATTCGTCAGTATTACATCTTCAAATCTGGATGAATTTTTCATGGTAAGAGTGGCATCCCTAAAGGATATGGAGCACGCAGGGTATACAAAGCCTGATATTGCAGGGATGACTCCAACTGAACAGCTTATTGCCATTAATGAGCAAACGAGGCAGCTTGTTGATTTGCAGTATAATATATGGGGAAAAAACCTTAATCCTAGCTTAAAGGAAAAAGGAATAATTATATATGATAAGCATGAGGATTTGAATGAAGAACAGCTGAAATTTATAGATTCATTTTTTATGAGTCAGGTATATCCTGTTCTTACACCAATGGCTCTTGATGCCTCAAGACCATTTCCACTTATCAGAAATAAATCATTAAATATTGCTGCACTTATTGAAAAGAAAAAGGATGTAGCTGGGGCAGGCAAAGACAGTGATGATGTGGAATTTGCCACTGTTCAGGTGCCATCTGTATTACCTAGATTTGTTTCTATTCCTTCGGCTTCTGGCGGACAGGACTGCTATATTTTGCTTGAGCAGATTATAGAAAGAAATATGAACAAGCTGTTTTTAAATTACAACGTGGTGGCAGCTTCACCATACAGAATTATGAGAAATGCCGATTTTTCCATTGATGAAGAGGGGGCAGAGGATTTGCTTTTAGAAATAGAAAAGCAAATTAAATCCCGTCAGTGGGGAGAGGTTATCAGACTTGAGGTAGAAAGCACTGTCAATAAAAAGTTGCTTTCGATTCTCAAGAAAAACCTTGGTGTAAATGAAATAGATATTTATAAAATAAAAGGTCCTATTGATTTGACATTCCTGATGAAATTGTATGGAATTGATGGACATAATGATTTAAAACAGCAGCCTTTTAAGCCACAGGAGAATCCAAGGCTTCGCCCTGGTGACAAAATTTTTGATGAGATTAAAAAGGGGGACATTCTTTTACATCATCCATATGAAACCTTTGATCCTGTTGTAGATTTTATCACCCAAGCAGCATACGACCCACAGGTACTTGCCATTAAACAGACTCTTTACAGAGTAAGTGGTAATTCCCCTATTATTGCAAGTCTTGCCCATGCTGCAGAAAATGGAAAGCAGGTAACTGTTTTAGTTGAGCTTAAGGCCAGATTTGATGAGGAAAACAATATCATTTGGGCAAAGAAGCTTGAAAAAGCAGGCTGTCATGTTATTTACGGTTTGGTTGGCTTGAAGACTCACTGTAAAATAGCACTTGTTGTCAGACGTGAGGATGATGGTATTAGAAGATATGTGCATCTTGGAACAGGAAACTACAATGATTCCACAGCGAAGTTATATACTGACTGTGGCATGTTTACCTGTAACGAGACCTATGGTGAAGATGCAACAGCTGTATTTAACATGCTTTCTGGTTATTCTGAGCCAGCTTCATGGAACAAACTTGTGGTGGCTCCTCTTTGGTTGAGAGATACTTTTATAAATCTTATTAACCGTGAGATTAGCCATGCAAAGGAAGGAAAAGAAGCATTTATTGTTGCCAAGATGAATTCTTTGTGTGACAAGGAAATTATTGAAAAGCTTTATGAAGCAAGCTGTGCCGGTGTAAAAATAAATTTAATAGTGCGTGGTATTTGTTGTCTTAGAACAGGTATTAAAGGAGTAAGTGAAAATATTCACGTTTCTTCTATTGTGGGTACTTACTTAGAGCATGCCAGAATTTTCTATTTTTATAATAATGGCAGCGAAGATATTTTTATGGGATCTGCCGATTGGATGCCAAGAAATCTTGATAGAAGAGTGGAAATAATCTTTCCAGTGGAGGATGACACATTAAAAGCAAAGGTAAAGCATATTTTAGATGTGCAATTAAATGATACTCTTAAGGCTTATGAGATGACGAATGATGGAAGTTATGTTAGAATAAAGCCGCCTCGTGGAAAAAAGGCTGTGGGAGCGCAGGATATCTTTTGCAAGGAGGCTAAAAAACATAGCGAGCCAGAGATTGATTATTATAAAAAGAGAACATTTACCCCAATCCTGGCTAATGAGGTTACTGATGAGTAAAAAATTATTAGCCGTAGATATGGACGGTACACTTTTTAATGATGACAAAACTATTTCAAAGGAAAACCTACAGGCAATCACAAAATTTTTAGATGCAGGAAATGTATTTGCCTTTAACACAGGACGTCCCAATCATGCTCTAAGAGAAATACTATCTGTATATGATGAATTTAAAAGAGATAATATTTATATTCTTGGACATCAGGGAATTATTGGTACAAAATTTGATAGTGATGAAGCACTATTTGGTGACTATTTAAATAATGATGACGCAAGAGAAGTGATTTCTGAGGTTTTACGATTAGGTTTTACCTGCGTTACTTTTGACGAAAAGCACATCTACACTTTTAATGACAACTGGTTTGTAGAAAGCTATAAAAAGCTGTCTGGTGAACAGCTGGTATACTTAAATAGTGTAGATGAGCTTAAAGGAAAAAACATTACAAAGCTTATAGCTATAGACTATGACCATCCAGAAAATTTACAGGCATTCAAGGATGAGCATGAAGCTATATATGGCAATCGCTTTGAAAGCTTTTTCTCACATTATGCTTTCCTGGAATACATTAAAAAAGGTACAGGAAAGGGGGATGGGGTAAAAAAGCTTGCTGGTTTAACAGACATTTCTATTGAAGATGTGATAACTGTAGGTGATGAAAGAAATGATATAAGCATGATAGAAGCAGCTGGTGTAGGAGTAGCTGTAGCTAATGCCAGAGAAGAGCTAAAGGCTGTTGCCGATTATGTCACAGAAAATGACAATAATCATGGGGCAATAGCGGAAGTAATATATAAATTTGGAATTAATTAACACAAAATAGTTGACGGCATTACGCCTTTGTGTTAAATTATTCATGTTGTGAAAACAAAGTAGAGTATCCACTCTCACCTTAGCACTTATATAGTGACTCGGGTTTATACTTCACACAAACCTTGTTTGTGATGATTTATGGTGGATATTCTGTATCCACTTTTTTTATTTTATGGAGGTAATGTACCATTAGCGATTTAATGATTAATGAGCAGATTCGTGACAAAGAAGTTCGCGTAATCGGTTCTGATGGGGAACAGCTTGGCATTATGTCAGCAAGAGAGGCACAAAAGATTGCCGATGATGAAGGTCTAGATTTAGTTAAAATTTCACCAAAAGCCAATCCACCAGTGTGCAAGATTGTAGATTACGGAAAATTCCGCTATGAGCAGGCACGCAAGGAAAAAGAAGCCAAGAAGAAGCAGCATGTTGTTGAGGTCAAAGAAATACGTATGTCTCCAAACATTGATGCTAATGACATGAACACTAAAGTAAATGCAGCAAAGAAGTTCATTTCAAAGGGTGACAAGGTAAAAGTTACACTTCGTTTCCGTGGACGTGAAATGGCTCATATGCAATCCTCAAAGCATATCTTAGATGATTTTGCTGAGGCTTTAGCAGATGTTGCAGTAGTGGAAAAGGCACCAAAGATTGAAGGACGCAGTATGAGTCTGGTGCTTACAGAAAAGAAATCGTAATACAGGAGGAATTTATCATGCCAAAGATGAAGACAAGAAGAGCAGCTGCAAAGCGCTTTACAGTAACAGGAACAGGAAAGCTTAAGAGAAATAAGGCATACAAGAGCCACATCTTAACCAAGAAGACTACAAAGAGAAAGAGAAATCTTCGTCAGTCAGCTATCGTTGATTCAACAAACGTTAAGAACATGAAGAAAGTACTTCCATACATCTAAGATGTTGTTAGTACAGTAATTGATTTTGGTTAGGAGGAATTTAAAATGGCAAGAATTAAAGGCGGATTAAACGCTAGAAAGAAGCACAATAGAACATTAAAGTTAGCAAAGGGTTACAGAGGCGCTAGAAGCAAGCAGTATCGTGTTGCAAAGCAGTCAGTTATGCGTGCCCTTACATCAGCTTATGCTGGTAGAAAGCAGAGAAAGAGACAGTTCAGACAGCTTTGGATCGCTCGTATCAATGCTGCAGCTCGTATCAATGGACTTTCATACTCTAAGTTCATGTATGGTCTTAAGCTTGCAGGTGTTGAGATGAACAGAAAGATGCTTGCTGAGATGGCAGTTAACGATGCAGAAGGTTTTGCAAAGCTCGTTGAGGTTGCAAAGTCTAAGGTTGCAGCTTAATCTTAACATGATGAAAATGCTCTTATCAGACTTTGTCTGGTAAGAGTTTTTTTATGCAGTTTTTTATGAGATTAATACTTAGTTCCAAAATTTTGAGTAATAATTAATTATTTTTGTTAAATATTTAATTCTTATCGCCTTTTATTATCAATCGATATCTGTTAATCTATTTAATGAATTTATTTCAAGGAGGATAAAACTATGGCTATATTAGTTACAGGTGGTGCAGGTTTTATTGGTAGCCACACATGTGTAGAGCTTCAGCAGGCAGGCTATGATGTTGTAG
>CAMNPQ010000032.1 GCA_946548305.1 uncultured Pseudobutyrivibrio sp. | reverse complement strand
GAAAGAGTATTTCATTATTTTGAGGAGATTTGTAGTATACCTCATCCAAGTTATCATGAAGAGAAAATAAGTGCTTATCTTGTGGATTTCGCCAAAAGTCACAATTTAGAGTACTATCAGGATGATTTATATAATGTGATAATGATAAAAGAAGCATCTGAAGGCATGGAAAATGTTTCCCCATTAATCCTTCAGGGTCATATGGATATGGTTGCTGAGCAGGAGCCTGATTGCACAAAGGATATGATGACTGAAGGTCTTGACATTGAGGTAGTGGACGGCTTTGTTACAGCAAAGGGTACCACATTAGGTGGAGATGATGGCATTGCAGTAGCTATGGCACTTGCAATCTTAGAAGACGATACATTAAAGCATCCTCGACTAGAAGTGATAATCACAGTTTCCGAGGAAGTTGGAATGGAAGGTGCCGCAGGCATAGATGTTTCCATGCTTAAGGGAAGAAAGCTATTAAACCTTGATTCTGAAGAGGAAGGACACTTCCTCTGTGGCTGCGCAGGAGGCTGCCGAATGGATATTGAATACCCATTCAAAAAGGAAAAGGTTCAGGGCACAGTAGTTACAATAAATGTCAATGACTGCACAGGTGGACATTCTGGTACAGAGATAATAAAGGGCAGAGCAAATGCTACACAGGTAGCAAATAGAATCCTTTCATCAGGTATAGAAGCGGCAGATGTATGCTTAATTGATTATGTTGGCGGTACAAAAGACAATGCTATTCCAAGAGCTACCACAGCAAAGGTTGTGACAAATGAATCTGCTGTAAAGGCAATGGAAGATGAGGCAAAGGCTATTAAGAATGAATATGCTATCACAGACCCTCAGATGAATATTGAAATAACAACAGAGGGTGAAAAGCAAGAGGATGGTGTAAATGCCCAGGATACTAAAAGAATAGTGCAATTGATTTTATCCCTACCAAATGGCGTACAGGCAATGAGCCATGACATTGAGGGACTGGTTGAAACTTCATTAAACCTAGGTATTCTTAACCTACTGGAGGATGAGCTTAAGTTTTCATTCTCACTTAGAAGTTCAGTGGACAGCGCAAAGGAAGCACTAAAGCGCAAAGTAAGAATGATAGCAGAAGCCTATGGCTGCAAGACCTCTACCCATGGTGAGTACCCAGCCTGGGAGTTCAAGCGCGAATCTACATTCAGAGATGAGCTGGTTGCTCTATATAAGGAAATGACAGGTGAAGCACCAATCGTAGAAACAATGCATGCAGGTGTTGAATGCGGATTGCTGGCTTCAAAATTACCAGGACTAGATGCAGTTTCAATAGGTCCTGAATTATATGATATTCATACTCCAAAGGAGCGTTTATCAATTGCTTCTACAGAGAGAATATACAATTATGTCCGTAGTGTAATAGAAATGCAGTAATACATAGGACAAATAATAGAACTAATAATGAGGGGTTATAGGAAGGAGAAGGACTATGCTTAGAATTGGAATGCTAACAAGTGGTGGTGATTGCCAGGCTTTAAACGCAGCAATGCGAGGGGTTGTTAAAGGTTTGGCAGCAAATGTGAAGGACCTGGAGGTATACGGATTCTTCAATGGCTACAAGGGTCTTATTTATGGGGATTATAGACTGCTTACAAGTGCTGATTTTTCAGGCATATTGACACGAGGCGGCACAATACTTGGTTCCAGCAGACAGCCATTCAAGCTTATGAGAGAGCCAGATGAGAATGGTCTTGATAAGGTTGAGGCTATGAAATCAAATTACTACAAGCTAAATCTCAATTGTCTGGTAATATTAGGCGGCAATGGCACTCAAAAAACAGCAAATCTGCTTAGAGAAGAAGGGCTAAATATCATTCATCTTCCTAAGACTATTGATAATGATATTTTTGGTACCGATGTTACCTTTGGTTTCCAAAGTGCCATTGACATTGCATGTAACACAATAGACTGTATCCACACCACAGCCTCATCTCACAGCCGCGTGTTTATAGTTGAGGTTATGGGACACAAGGTAGGCTGGTTGACTCTTTATGCCGGTGTAGCCTCAGGTGCAGATATTATCCTGCTTCCAGAAATTCCATACGATATTAAAAAAGTGGTAAAGGCTATTAATCATCGTGCAGAGGAGGGCAAGGGATTTACCATACTTGCAGTTGCAGAAGGTGCAATTTCCAAGGAAGATGCTAAGCTTTCAAAGAAAGACTACAAGAAAAAGCTGGAAAATTCAAAGTACCCATCTGTATCCTATGAAATAGCTGAGAGAATCCAAAAGGAAACAGGTATAGAGGTAAGAGTTACAGTTCCAGGTCATATGCAGCGTGGTGGTAGCCCAGACCCTTATGACAGAGTGCTGTGTACAAGGCTTGGTTCGGCAGCAGCCCAGGCAATTATGGATGGAGATTTTGGAAATATGATTGCTATGGTGGATGGCAAAACAAAACGCATCCCTCTTGAAAAGGTAGCAGGAAAGCTCAAGGTTGTTGAGCCAGACTGTCAAATGATAGAAGAAGCAAAGCGCATAGGTATAAGCTTTGGAGATTAAATAAGTTAGGTAGGTATTTGCTATGTCTTATATGGCATTATATAGAAAGTTCCGCCCTCAAGTATTTGATGACGTAAAAGGGCAGGATCACATCGTGACAACATTGAAAAATCAGATTAAAAGTGACCGTATAGGACATGCATATCTATTTACAGGAACTAGAGGAACAGGAAAGACAACAGTGGCAAAGATTCTTGCAAGAACCATAAATTGTGAGAATCCAAAGGATGGTTGCCCATGCATGGAATGCGCTATGTGTCGTTCGATTACAGAAGGCAATTCCATGAATGTAATTGAAATGGATGCTGCATCTAATAATGGTGTAGACAGCATTAGACAAATAGTAGAGGAGGTGGCATACCCTCCTACAGCAGGTAAATACAAAGTATATATCATTGATGAGGTACACATGCTTTCAAATGGTGCTTTTAATGCTTTGTTAAAAACCCTGGAGGAGCCACCTTCTTATGTTGTGTTTATTTTGGCGACAACAGAGGTTCATAAAATTCCAATCACAATACTCAGCCGCTGTCAGCGATATGATTTTCACCGAATTTCAATAGAAACCATCGCAGACCGACTAAAGGAACTTATGGACAAAGAAGGAGTGGATGTAGAGGATAAAGCCATACGCTACATAGCAAAGGCAGCAGATGGCTCAATGAGAGATGGTCTGAGTCTCTTAGACCAATGCATTGCCTTCTACATAGGTCAGACTCTTACATATGACAATGTTTTAAATGTGCTAGGAGCTATAGATACTGAAGTATTTTCCAGGTTGTTGAGACACATAATTGAAGGGGAAATAACAAATGCTATCAGTCTCCTTGAAGAAATCATCATTCAAGGCAGGGATTTAAATCAATTTGTTATAGATTTCACCTGGTATCTAAGAAATCTGATGCTCATTAAAAGCTCTGATGATATGGAAGATGCTTTAGAGATGTCATCTGACAATTTAGATCTTCTTAAAGAAGAGGCCAAGATGGTTGACATACCTGTATTAATGAGATACATTCAAGTACTATCAGAGTTATCCAATGATATTAAATATGCATCAGGAAAAAGAGTACTGATTGAAATCGCTTTAATAAAACTGTGTAAGCCAGAAATGGAAATGGATATTTCGGCACTTAATAACCGAATGACTAATATAGAAAAAAAACTGGAAAAGGGCTTGCCAGTACAGGTTCAGGCTAGCGCAGTCCAAGCCCAATCACCTAATGCGGCAAATGTAAAAAAAGAGCCATTGCCAGAGGCTATTCCAGAAGAGGTTAAACAATTAGTGTCAAACTGGAGCAGCTTGCTTGGAAAATTGCCTGTGAATATAAAGATGTATTTGAAGCAGGCAACTACCTACACGGTAAATGAACATGGTGAGCTGGTGATTATATATGACCAGCCTCAAGGCTCTGAACGCATGGCAGGGGACTTTTTAAACAGACCAGAGGTTATAGCTGAGGTTGAGTCGGCTGCAGAAGAAATGATAAAAAAGCATGTAAAAATAAAAGTAGAGATTAATTCCAGCGGAGTAAGTTCACAGGATTCAAAAACAGATATAAGAGACTTTTTCGCAAGTAAAGGAATTCAGATAGAAAGTGAGGATTAATATTATGGGAAAAGGAAGAGGCGGATTTCCAGGAGGCGCAATGGGTGGTGCTAATATGGCAAACCTTATGAAGCAGGCACAGCGTATGCAACGCCAGATGGAAGAGGCTCAGGCAAAGCTTGAGGAGACTGAGGTAACAGGTACAGCAGGTGGTGGCGTAGTTGAAGTCACAATGACTGGAAATAAAGAGGTGACAAAGGTTCACATCAAGCCAGAGGCTGTTGACCCAGAGGATGTAGAGATGCTGGAGGATTTGGTGATGGCTGCAACAAACGAAGCCATGCATAAAATAGATGAGATTACGGCTGCTTCAATGCCAAAGATGCCAGGTGGATTAGGATTATAATTAATGGAATACTACAGCAAAGAAATTAGCAATTTAATAGCAGAGCTTAGTGATTTGCCAAGCATTGGAAGTAAGTCAGCCCAAAGGCTGGCTTTCCATATATTAGGCATGGATGAAGAAAAGGTAAATGACCTTGCAAATGCAATAGTAAAGGCAAGACAAAATGTCAGATACTGTAAGCAATGCTTTACTCTTACTGACGAGGAATTGTGTCCTATCTGCTCAAACCCTAAACGAAATCAAAACATAATAATGGTGGTTGAAGATACCAGAGATTTAGCAGCCTATGAAAAGACAGGTAAATATGAGGGAGTTTATCATGTGCTGCATGGTGCCATATCCCCAATGGCAGGTATTGGACCTGCTGACATTAAATTGAAGGAGCTTATGGTGAGGCTGCAACAGGTAGATGCTGAAGAGGTGATAATCGCAACGAATTCCTCATTGGAGGGCGAGACAACTGCTGCCTATATCAGTAAACTGATAAAGCCTACGGGAATAAAGGTGAGCAGGATTGCTTCGGGAGTTCCTGTTGGAGGAAATCTGGAGTATATTGATGAAGTTACACTGCTTAGAGCCTTGGAAGGAAGGACTGAGCTTTAAAAGGGATTAGTGTTTATGAAATATGATGCGTTTATAAGCTACAGACATCTGCCAAAGGATATGTTTGTGGCAAAGAGAGTTCACAAGGCTCTCGAAACTACCAAGATACCTAAGAAAATTCAAAGGGAAATTGGCAGGAAAAAAATAGATAGAGTCTTTAGAGACCAGGAGGAGCTTCCAATCGGAAGTGACCTGGGCTCAAATATTGAGGCAGCCCTTCGCGAGGCCGCCTTTCTTGTGGTCATTTGTTCCCCACAAACAAAAGAATCCTATTGGGTAATGAAGGAAATTGACACATTTATTTCCATGCATGGCAGAGAAAATATTCTTGCAGTATTAGTTGAAGGGGAGCCTGCTGATTCATTTCCACCCCAGCTACTAACTGATGAAAATGGCTCTCCAGTAGAGCCTCTTGCAGCAGATGTAAGGGGAGACAGTCCTAAAGAAGTAAAGAAAAAGCTAAAAACAGAGTCTTTAAGACTGGCAGCTTCCATTTTGCATGTGGACTATGATGATTTGAAGCAGAGGCATAGAGAACGCCAAATGCGCAGAAACGTGGGCATTGCAGCCTCAGTTGCAGTAGTGGCAGTGGCTTTTGGTATTTATAATGCCTATAATCTTTCAAAAATCAATTCCGAATATCAGCAAAAATTAATTAATGAATCAAAGGTTCTTGCAGCCACAGCCCTTGATATATTAGAGGATGGAGACACCAAAACAGCAGCTTTGGTAGCCATGGAAGGTCTTTCTACAGAGGAAAATAAAAGACCTTATGTGGCAGATTCAGTGTATGCTTTGTCACAGGCACTGGGCACATACAATCTGGGAATTCAGCTATCCCATGATTTAGTTTTGAATCATGATGTAAATGTATCTGATTTTGCTTTAAATGTAGAGGGTACCAGGGCAGTATCAGTGGACAACGACAATTCTATGTACATTTGGAACTTGGAAAATGGGAATTGTCTGTTTAAAAAGCAGGTTGATATTGTAAATGAAAATGAAGATAAAATCATAGGCTTGGGATATTCTGGCGATTTGGCGGTAGTTGTGACAAGCAATTTTGTCAGGGGATATGAAGAGGATGGAACTGTAAGCTATGAATATCAAATGGAAAGCGCAGCTACCTTTGCAGATGTAGACTTAAATGGAAAGTATGTAACTATTACTGTAAATGCTTACGACAGTGAAACATTCAAAACAAACAACTATTTGATAGTGCTAGATGCAGCTACAGGGGCAGAATATAAGCGTTTTATAAACCAGACAGAACTAGGCTATGGTCCAACCATAAAATATGATGAAAGCTATGACAGGCTTTTGATTGAGCATGTTGCAAGCGGTGATGAAGAGCAAAATTTTGTAACCTATATAGATTTAAATAGTGAAAACATCATTGATATACCAATTACAGGCGGGGCATTTATTGGGGGAGATTTTGTATCAGATAAAGACATAGTTTATAGCAGCATGTCATATGATGCATTATTAAGCGGTGAAGATTGCAATATGCTTGTCACCAAGATTAATCCGTTGACTGGTGAGGTTAAATGGACTAGAGAGCTATACTATGGAGGGGACATTCTTAGCACAAGCTACTCCCATTTAAGGGTTAGAGAACTAGATTTTGACGGGACAAACATATCACAGGTTTTAGTTAATGGTATACAAACCCTATATGTTATGGATTTATTTACAGGGGAAGATGTTTGCTCAGTGAAGACAAACGGATATATAGAAAATTTTATGGCAAGCAAAAATAATGCCATGATGTCCATTGGAACAAGCGACGGTAAATTCTATTATTATGATGGTATTACAGGGTCAATATACAACAATTTCACAGTAGATGTGGCTGACTCTTTGATAGATTTTCATTATAGTAATCAGGTGTTGGTTGCTAAGGGCTACAGAAGTCCAATGCTCACAGTAATGCGGTTTAAAGCAGATGAAGATTATATCCTACAAAAGGAAATGGAAAATGGCATTTACGGTGGTGCAGCAGCAAGTCCATCGGGAGACACTTATGTAATAGAAACTAGCGCAGGGAGAATGGACGACCCTGTAATATGCAGGGTATTTGATACAAAGACTGGGGAGGAAATAGGAAACACACACGTGGATGATGCAAGATACGCTGATTCAGTTTATCTGGATGATGATACTATTATGATACCCACCTATGATGGAAGGCTGTTTTTCTATTCAATAAAGGATAATGACACTGAAATCCTCCCTGCACCAGAGGAAGCTATAAGCTTTGGATATGCCATATCTAATAATAAAAACTATGTGGCATTCACATACGATTCTAACTACTATATTTACAGCACGAAGGATAGAAAGCTGATTAACAGTGGCACCAGCGACATGAGATTCTGGAGCTTATCCATATCAAATAATGGCAAAACCATATATGGAGTCAATGTTCAAAACGAAGCTTACAGGATAGATGCAGCTGCTGAAACCACAGAAAGAATTTATGAAGAAAAGCTGGTAAATGCCGTTGTCACAAGTAATGAGGAGGATATCATTGCAGTAGTCACAAAAGATGGTCATCTATATGTAGAAAACACTACGACTGGTGAAACGGAAAATGAACTGGAGTTTTATGGAGACAGCAATGACTTTGTGAAATTCTCAGAGGATAACAACCTTCTCTACTTACAGGGAAATGATTTATATTTTAAAATCTACGACCGAATTCAATCTAAAACTGTATTTTTGATGGATGGTCAGATGAATGATTTAGTGAATAGCTGCTATGATGAGGCAAGTAACACATTATCTATTTATAACGACTATGATATGTTTATAATCGACTTAAATACTTTCGGCTTACTTGACCACGCAGAATATGGACGACTTTATATACCACAGTATCAGACTATAGTAAGTGTCTATGGTACAAATCTGGTAGAGTTTAAATTCAAAACTCAAAAAGATTTAGTGGGCAAAGTGGAAGAAAGATTTGAAAATGCCAAGCTTACCGAGCTTCAAAAACTTAAATATCTGGTTGAATAAAACATTGTATTTTCACAATATATTGTTATACTAAAATATATAGCAAGGCTATATATAGTGTATGAGTTATGTAATGGGAGGTATCGGTATGAAGGAGCAGGATGTGAGAGCTGTGGAGGCAATGGTGAGTTGTGGAATGGATTTTGACACATTATGTGTGTGTTTTCCAGGATTTTTAGCGACAGATTTAAAACTTATTTATGACAATTATAAAGGTATAACACAGCCTGCTGTACCTATAGCTATGAGCATGAACTGCTCATAAAAGAAGCTGATTAAATAAATGCCAGGGAGTAAAATCCTTGGCATTATTTTTTTGCAGTTTTGTCCGACATATATGTTGTAAGTAAAAAATATCCTGGAGGAACTGTATGCAGATTGAAGGACTCAAGGTAACGGATTACATTAAAACAGAAGGCGCTGAAAACCAAGGGGTTGGCTTTAGCACCAGCGGTATCAAGGATGATAAAAAAGCAAATAATAATATAGAACTTAGATCTATTTCGGTAGATAATGCATTTTATGATAATAGAGGAAAAATGACTGATGAGAATTTCATGGATGAAGTGAAACAGGCATCAGCTATTGGCATGTCTGCAAATGAGCAGATAAAAAATATCGAAAATGCCTGGGACGATAAAGCTACAGCAAAAGTGCATGATGAGGGTCATAACCCTATGGATATGGAGCCAGAAGCTCTTGTCACAGTAGTTGATGAAATAAAGATGAACCTGGCAAAGGCAGGCAAAGATATTAGCAAGATGGGAGGGCTAGATGCTGATGAGGTTCAGGCTATGACTGGCTCTGTGGCTCAGGCTGTGGAAATGACCAGAGGTCTTTCTGATACCCTTCCTGTAGAGACAATGAGTTATCTTGTAAAAAATGAGCTGGAGCCTACCATATCTAACATATATAGTGCTACATATTCTGCTCCAGTAAATGAAAATAATACAAGCGAAGCAACAGACGAGAACATAATAAATCTTCTTGAAAAATTAGGTAATAAGTTAGATTCACTTATAGAACAAGTGGAAAGTGAATATACAGAGTCTGCGCAAGGACCTATGTCACCAGATGAGCTAAAACAAACGGTGGCAACCATGATGAAGCAAGATGTTCCTGTTACAAAGGAACATCTTGAGTACATGGTAAAGCTGGAAAATTACGAAAAACCATCAGAAGAAAATATTTTAAATGCAATAGATGATATTATAGCAGAAGGCAAAGAGCCTACAGAGGCTTATCTCATTCCAGGCTATTCTCTAATGGACCAGGCTAAAATGACATTTGACCAGGTTATGGGAATGGATGGGGACACTTTGCCTACAATAACAGCCAAACGTCAGCTTACTGAAATACAGCTGACTATGACGGTAGAGGCTACTTTTACCATGATGAAAAATGGGGTGGAAGTAAATACAAATGATTTAGCAGATCTATTGGATAAGCTGAAGCTTCAGGAAACAAATCTCCTTCAAATTTTAATGAAGGCAGATAATAAAGAGGCTACAAACTCAAATGTAAATCTTTTCCAGCAGGTGATGAATGAAATGGCAGATATAAATTCTGCCCCTGCGGCAATGCTTGGAAGATTTTCAAATATTAATGCTGAAACATTTTCTTATGTACATGAGGTCAGCGTATCAGTAACAGCGGAATTTTCACGTATGGAAATGACTTATGAGGCTGTTGGCACAGAGGTAAGAAAAGACCTTGGGGACAGCATAAATAAAGCATTTCAAAATGTGGATGATATTTTAGACGACTTGGGCATAGAGGCCACAGAATCAAGCCAAAAGGCAGTCCGTGTACTTGCATATAATCAGCTGGAAATAACAAAAGAATCGGCAAATAATATGCAGGCATCCACAGAGATGGTGGCACGTACATTCAAGAGTATGACACCAGCCGTTGTGGCAGAGATGATTAAGCGCGGAAATAATCCTCTTGATATGACAATGGAAGACCTTAAGAAAATGGCAGAAGAGATTAAATCTGACATTGGCAGCACATCAGATGAGGAAAGCTTTGCCAAATTCTTGTGGAAAGCAGAACACAATTCAGAGATATCTGAGTCTGAAAGAGAGGCATACATTGGTGTGTATAGATTACTACATCAGGTGGAAAAATCTGACGGAGCTGCTATAGGTGCGTTGATAAGTCAGGGCACAGATGTGACTATGCGCAACCTGATGACAGCAGTGCGCTCTAGCAGGCATACTGGAAAAGAGTATGAGATAAATGATAAATTCGGTCAGCTGGATGATTTGGTGGTAAGTGATTTGTCTATTACACAGCAGATTGAAAAGGTATTTCTAACCGACAGGTGCAAAGATGCAAAAGAGGCTATGACACCAGCAAAGATGCACGCAATTGGGGAAGAACGAATCATGGATATGAATCCAGATGAATTTGCTATTTCCATGGAAGAAATCGCAGATGAGGAATCTGAGCTTGCTTACAATAAATATGTAACAGAGCAGCTAAAGGAGACTATTGCCTTAGATGAGAGTGTTGCAGCAATTCTTGATGAATATAATATGCCTCATTCTGCCAATATGATTGCAGCAGTGGCTTCACTTGTAGAAAATAGTGGAAAGGTAATGAAGGATTTATACAAGAAGGCTGCTGATAATAGAATGTCAGTTATGGATGAAAGAGAGTCAACATTTGGCGATACGGCAGAGCTTGATATAAATGATTTAATAGACATGGCATACTCTCATTTCGCTGATGCCTGCCATACTCCAGAGGAAATGGCAGATGCTGAAGAAGCTTTAGGTACTTTGGCAGAAAATATCATGAAGACCATGATTGAAACCCAGGATGTTAAGACTATAGATATGGATGGAATGAAGATGGTAGTCCAGCAGACTAAAGCTATGGAAGAAATGGCAAGAACTGGCGAAACATATCATATTCCTATTACCATAGCAGATGAAACCGGGGCAATGAGCCTTAGAATAGTCAGAGGAAACGGAGAATCTGGTCTTATTAAAATGGCTTTATATATGGAATCTACAGGAAACATTTCTACCACTTTCAGATATGAGGCAGGAGAAGTTAGCACATCTGTAGAGTTTGACAAGGCAAGTGTGCGTGAATTGTTTGAAAGCAGAGAGCAATTGATAGCTAACTCCCTAAAAGAGGAGACAGGATATACCTTTAGCTTCAGATTTTCACAGGAGACAGGCTTAAGTGCTTCTGATATTTACAATTGGAATATTGGAAACTTTGAGACAGCAGGTGAAAATGGAAAAGATAATGAAATCCAAACCCAGGCTCTATATAGCATAGCAAGAGGCTATATGAATGTAATAGGAGAGCTGTTCTAAGTTTTTTTATGTAATAATTGTTAAAAGCCACAAATAAATAAAGCAATAAGCTATAATGAATTCTAGAGGGAAAAGAACTTACAGCGGTATTTTGCATAAAAAGCAAGATATCGCTTTTTTGTCATACAGAGGTTTTTATGATGTGGTTGATTAAAAAAATTATAAAAGAACTTTCAAATAACAGGAGAACCAGACATATTGCCCTGGTCTTAGTTTTTGTGCTTCTAATTACATCCTTTAGTATTCCTTTTGCTATGGCAGAGGATGACAGTAAAAAAGCTACAATTGTGTCTTTTGCAGAGTTGGATGCTGGTATATCTGTTCAATATGTAGATATGCTCTCGACTGAGGACAGTATAAGCTTTCCTAGTACATTGATAGCTACAGTTGAGTCTCAGGTAGAAGAAGAGGAAGAAGAGAAAAAAGATGAGGAGCTAGAAGAAAAGCTTGAAGAAGAATTACTAGAAGAATCAATAGAGGAGCAAACAGAGGAAACACTTGAAGAATTACCAGAGGACTCAATAGAAGAACCGGTAGAAGAACAAACAGAAGAGTCATTAGAAGAACTACCAGAGCAAACGATTGAAACACCGACAGAAGAACAATCAACAGAAGAACTGCCAATAGAAGAACAACTAATAGAAGAACAACAAATAGAAGAAATAAATGTGGAGACAGGAACCACAGAGGAACTTCCACAAGAAAAAGCCCCTGGAAAAACAGCTGAGCCTACCCTAATAGAGGGTGAAAATACCCTGTCAGAAGAAGCAGAGTCAGTGGAACAAACACCTGTAGAACAAGAGCCAGTGGAGCAAGCTCCAGCTGCTTCCACGGAATCAGTGGCAGAGGAAGCCCCAACAGAGGAAGCACCAGCTGAGGAAACTCCTATTGCAAAAGTTATAAACACAATATTTCCCACATTGACAGCTCAGGCAAAGACTACAACTGAGCAGGTAGGAATTAATTGTGATGCCTGGCAAATAGACCCGGCCAGAAGCTCAGGAGAAACATTTGATTCAACTGTTGAAAATGCATGCTATGTGTATGTTCCTAGTATCACAACAGACTATATAATGGCTACAGAACTGCCAACAATTACTGTATACATTAAGCCTGCCCATATACCTGAGGGAGTGGAGCTTGTAACAAATGTGGATGGTGTCATCATAACCCTTAGGGCGGATTCAGAAGTATTTCCAGAGGGTGTTTCTTTGAATGCCAGAAGGCTATCAGGGGAAGAAGAAATAATTGCAAATACAGCTGTAGAAGAAAAGCAGCAGGATAGTAATGTAATTACTTCATACAGTTTTGATATTACAGTAATTGATTCAGAGGGAAATGAAGTCCAACCAGATAATTCTAAGGGTGAAGTACACTTATATTTTACACTTGCAGAAGCTTCGGATGATAGCCTGACAGCAGAGGTTTACCATATAGTTGACGAAAATCCCCAAGACCCTGAGGCTGAGAAGCTAAATACTACTAAAATAAATGAGACAATAGAATCTGTGGTGACAGGTTTTTCTCCTTTTGTGCTGACATTATCAGGATCACTACCAAATGTGCTGGCAAATGATGGATACCCCTATGGGAAAAATCTGACTACTGAATTAAATATAGATGTAAAACTGGTTGATGGAACTGATCCAGGGGCAGTGACATTTCAGTGGCAGGAAAGCTCTGATAAATCCAACTGGACTGATATAGCAGGTGCAACTGGGAAGGTTTATAACAGTGATACAGCCACAAGCGGTGCATGGTATAGGTGCATTGTAAACGGTCATGAGAGCAAGGCTGTTCAGGTGATAAGTAAAGGTAATACAGATGTTCTAGGTAGAACCTGGACTAAACCATTTTCAGGTGCAGCCTGGTACATTAGCAATGGAACCATGGCATATACTACAAATGGATACAAATTTGATGTAACTGGAGCTTACCAAAAAGCAGGTAAGACATATATGTTGCAGACTGCTTTTGGTGGCAGCGGCTGGGATATAAATGCTGAAACAGATGATATTTATTTTAGATTTATAGACGGTGAGGCATATGCAGTAATAATAGAGCCAGATTTGGCAGAGGGAGGCACAAGACTTTCCTTTGGTGCGGATGCTATGATAGGAAATACCGCAACAAGTGGGGACTACTCGGATAGGGCAGCTCTTGAGGCTCAGACAGATGATAGTGGAGAATTTAAGCAGATAGCTATGATTGGAGCCATGTCATCTGAGGCCGCAAATGATAGTGATCCTGCATTTGTAATAACCCCTATTACAAGGACTGGATTAAAGTTTTGGATTGGACATTATAGTGACAGAAAGCATTATTTATTTAACCAAGGCTCTCAATCCATGCAAATAAACGGAGTTGTTCAAAGCAACATAAAGACATCAGTGACAGGAATAGATTCTGGACTAACTATGTCCTTTGATGGGGTGTCTAGCGGCAGTACAGTTAGCTTTATTTTTTCTGTTGGGGATGTGGCAAGTACTGGTGCAGGAAAGGGTAAAGCAAATTATAGAACAGAGGATATAGAAGAATTAGATATAAATGAACCATACACAGTTACTGTAGATGGTGATGGAACTGTATATAGCATAAATGCAGATGAGAATGGAAAAATACCTTTGCAGGGTACAGATAATAATGGCATGCCATACAATTTTATAGGAAAGACTATACATTTAGTAAATTCAGATGGAGTGGAAAGCCATTTAGATATTCCTAATAGACCAAATGCAGAGGAAACCAATCAAGAGGAACCACCAGATCCAGTCACAAGCGGCGCGACGAAACCATCTGATGTGGTTAGTGATGAAACAGATGCGACTAAAACATCCATAACTTTAAATATTGATACAAGTAATCCTGGAAAGATGAATCAGCTATATAAAATTTACGACATGGCTGGTAATGAAATTCCAGGCTATGACTGGATATCACCTGATGCAAATGGAAAGCTCACCTTTGACGGGCTTGAAGAAGGTCATGAGTATATCATTAAATCAAAGAAGCTTGCCACTGATACTTCCTTTGCTTCCGAGGAAAGCGAAGGTGTAAGAGTCAGAACCACAGGCACTCTTATATTAAACAATAAAGATGACATAACAACAGTGTATGATGGCGGTTCTAAGGGATATTTTGTGTCAGCAAATCAGGCAGATGCAATCATAATGTACAGTACAAATCCTGATGAAGCTTATAGCACTACAAAGCCTGTGTTTACAGATGCAGGTGAATACAGAGTGTATTACAAAGTGGGCAAGCGAGGCTTTAAGACAGAATATGGCTCTTATCTTGTTACGATTTTAAAAGCCTCCCATGATGACAGAGTACTTGATGAGCTGCAGGTGAATGAGGGGGACTCTCCATTTAATTTATTTAACATAGAATCTTTCCTAAATGGAGATGAAAAGGCTGAGCTTGTAAGCTCTGACAATCCTATTATCTATAAGGTTACCAGTAAAAACTATGAGGATTATTTTATCAAAATTCCTGTAAAAACAATTAAGGCGCCAACACCTGAGCCTTCCCCAGCACCGGAGCCTACCCCAACACCAGCCCCAGCCCCAGAACCTGAGCCTACCCCAACACCTGCGCCTACCCCAACACCAGCCCTAGCGCCAGCACCTGCACCAGCCCCACAAGCTTCGCAGCCACTTGCTGTAGTGCCTGAGCCTGCCCCAGAAGAAGTTGTGCCAGAGCCAGTAGTGGAACAACCAAAAGAGCCTGTCAAGAAGACAAAAACAAAGATTATAAAAAAGGAGACAGCCCCAGCTGTTATAAATCCTGGCAAAATACTTGTGAGTATGGAACTTTTGGATGCCGAAAAGAATAATGCATCTTTAGTTGATACAGAAGCTGTAGCACAGGCTATATTAAATGAAGAGCAAAGAGGGGCTGTGGATTCAGGCAACAATATTGAGATAAAGGTTCAATTGACTCCTATACTTTCTGAGAACGTAACGGAAGATGAAAAAAAGGCAATCGAAAATGGGCTGTCAGCCTTTGATACCACCATTCCAAATATCACAATAGCTGATTACATGGATATCAGTTTGTTTATGAGGATGAATGAGGAGGAGTGGAGCCAGATAAGCAGTACAAATGAGCCAATTGAAATAGTGATGGATATACCAGAGGAATATAAAGGTATATCTGACAATTATTATGTCCTTAGAGTACATGAGGGTGAGCTTACTTTGCTGGAAGATTTGGATGAAGAGCCAGATACTATCACTATATCTACAGCCTTTTTCTCAACCTATGTGCTAATGTATACAGCTGCACCTGTGGTCGAAAAAAAGACTATAGTTCCTCCAGAGGTGAAGGAAGTGGTGCATGGTCCAGAATGTCATGTGTGTCATATATGCCCAACCTTCTTAGGTATATGCTACTTTATATGGTTTTTAATTATAGTGGGAGTTCTTACAATTATACTTGCCATTATTGTGCTTAGGGACAATAAAGAGGAGGAAAAGAGGCAGCAGGATGTGGCAACAACCTGATGTCATAGACACAAATATTTAATTGTGAGGAAAATAAAAATGCAAGGCTAAGAAATATAAGGCCTTGCATTTTTTGTTGAAAAAAGTTACACATCAGTGGGTTAATTTTGAAAAAGGCGATACCGATAATTATGTTGTAAGGACAAGGAAGACCTATACAATTAAATACACCGCACGGATGCTAGACTTGTTTTGCTTTAGGAGGCTACTTATGAGAATAAACAACAACATGTCAGCGGTGATTACAAACAACCAGCTTTTAGGTACAGAGGATTCCCTTGCAGATGTAATGGAAAAATTGAGTTCTGGCTTTAGCATTAACCATGCTTCAGATAATCCATCTGGAATAGCTATTGCCGGAAAAATGCAGGCACAGATAGAAGGACTGGCACAGGCATCTACCAATGGTTCAGATGGTATTTCAGTGCTTCAAACAGCAGAAGGTGCTCTCAACGAAGTGACAGATATGATTCAAAGAATGAGAGAGCTTTCAGTACAGGCAGCTAACGGAACAAATTCTTTATCAGATAAGCAGTCTATTCAAAAAGAAATAGATTCTCTGTTAGAGGAAATTGACAGAGTAGCAAGAACCACAGAGTTTAATAATATCAATTTGTTGAATGGTGGATTGGACAACAGAACATATGCAGACCACGCGACAAGGATTCAGACATCCAATTCAGTTCCAGCAGGGATATATGAACTTAAGATTACAGCAGCCGCAGTACAGGCTACAGCTGGTGGCTCAGCTCCTTTATTTGGTTCAGCAGCCACAAACATACTTCCTATGTCAGGTGAAATACTTATAAATGGCTATGGAATAACACTTACACAGGGTATGACAAAGGAAGCTGTGTACGAAGCTTTACGTGATGCTTGCGAAAATGGCAGTGCTATGATTTCAGATCCAGATGAGAACATAGCCATTACATCAATCAAATATGGTGCAAATGCAGATTTAAAACTGGAATTTTCAAGTATTGAATTTGCAGAAGTATTAGGCTTTGAGAACGTAGAGCTAGAAGAGATAACAGATGAAAATGGCAACGTTATAGAATACGGAGCACCTGTAATTAAAAAGGTTGGAGTAGATGCAAAGGTTGAATTGATGACAACAGGAAATTCCATGTTTGGTCCTCAGGCTACTGTCAGGATGGATGGAAATCATATGATAGTATCAGACACAAAGGGCTTTGAGTTGTCATTTTTAGCAGAGGCTGGTTTTGATGCCACAACAGATGAAGATGGAGGTGGCATAATTTCCTTTAACGTAACAGATATTGGTTCAATGACACTTCATGTAGGAGCTAATAAAAGCCAGAACATGGATGTAAGAATTGCAGCTGTTACTACAGAATTCATGTACATCGACGATTTGAATGTTACAAGAAAAAATGGAGCAGAGGATGCCCTTGATTCCTTGGATGATGCTTTAAGCTATGTAACATCTGTCAGATCTCAGCTTGGTGCTTACGAAAACAGATTGGAACACACCACAAAATCATTGGATGCCACAGAAGAAAATATGACATCTGCTATTTCAAGAATAGAGGACGCAGATATGGCAACAACAATGGTGGAGTACACAAAGCTTAACGTATTAGAGCAGGCAGGTACATCGGCACTTGCACAGGCCAATGAATTGCCTCAGCTCGCTTTACAACTTTTACAGTAAAAGAATTTAAGCAGATTTTAAACCTTTTGCCTAAACAGGAGTGTAATTAATGAATAAAGATAAGATTTCAGCTTTCACCTTAAGAATAGCATCTAGCAATGGCTCTGGATTAATTACAATTTTATATGACATATATGAAGAATATGAGAGCGATGCGATTTGCTCATTTGAAGCTGGCAAAGTGGAGGAAGCCGTAGCAGCACTTAGAAAATGCTCTGAGGTTGTCAGCCATCTCCAGAAGGATTTGAATTTTGAATACAAGGTGAGTGGAAATCTGTACGCGTTGTACGATTATGTACAACGAAATGTGGCAAAGTCCATTTATAAGGCAAATACCGATGGTTTATTAGAAGCTAAAAAAGTGATGGATGAATTAGGGGAAGCTTTTGAGCAGATTGCAAAGGAGGATAAATCTGCACCGATTATGAAAAACACACAAGC
>CAMNPQ010000031.1 GCA_946548305.1 uncultured Pseudobutyrivibrio sp. | reverse complement strand
CCACTACTTTGAATGTTCTGAAAAAAGAATTAGTGAAAAACTATGTGGTTATTTCATTGGATTTTCAAGGGATAGGCCAAAGTGGATTTGAAAACGAAGCTTCTTTTGTGCAGGAATTTTGTAGGTTGATATGGAATCGGAGAAACGTTATTCAAAACTTTCCAGAGCAAATACTTCAGAAAATTGATTTTTTGAGAAAAAAGGAAAACACTAATAGGCTGGGAGATTTATTTGATGTATTGACAGAATGGTGTGACAAATCAAATCTACCAGTTGTTCTAATTATAGATGAAGTTGATAGTGCCACAAATAATCAGGTGTTTTTAGATTTTCTAGCACAGCTAAGGGAAGGCTACATCAGTAGAGATACTGAAAACATCGCTACCTTTCAGTCCGTCATTTTAGCTGGAGTAACTGATGTAAAGCATTTAAAAAACAAGATTAGAGATGAAGAGCAACACAAGGTGAATAGCCCCTGGAATATTGCGTCAGATTTTAATGTGGACATGAGTTTGTCAGAATCAGGTGTAGAGAAAATGCTTGAGGAATATGAGCAGGATAATGAAACAGGTATGGATACAGCTGATATGGCAAAACAGCTGATGGCATATACTAATGGTTATCCATATTTGGTTAGCAGGCTCTGTCAATTGCTGGACACTTCTGTTACGGAAAAGCTTGTAAACAAATCAGTTGTGTGGAGTCGTACTGGTTTAGATGAAGCTGTGAAACTGTTGTTGTTAGAAGATAATACTTTGTTTCAATCCCTGACAGGTAAGCTTGTTAATTACCCTGAACTAAAACGGGCTATTAAATCCATCCTGATGGAGGGAGAGAAAATTGCATATAATCGACAGCAGGAATCAATTATGTAGTTGGAAATGTATGGGTTTATAAGAAATGATCATAATACAGTAGTAATTTCCAATAGGATTTTTGAGACTTTACTATATAATCTTTTTTTGTCAGATGAAGAATTAGAGGATAATAACTTTTCTAAAGAAGGACAACTGGCAAAGAACATATTTATACAAGATGGTAAATTAGATATTCCATTGATTATGGAAAGATTCATAGTAACCTATACACAAATCTTTGGCCCACTTAAAGATAGATTTAAAGAAAAGGATGGAAGAGAGCTATTTTTGCTTTATATAAAGCCTATCATTAATGGAACAGGTAATTACTACATAGAGGCTCAGACTAGAGACCAGACTCGTACAGACGTGATAATTGATTATTTAGGTCAGCAGTATATTATTGAGCTAAAGATATGGCGTGGACCTAGATATAATCAAGAAGGTGAGCAACAAATATGTGAGTATCTGGATTATTTTAATTTGGACACGGGGTATATGCTTAGCTTTAATTTTAATAAGGACAAGGAGCCAGGAGTGAAGAGGCTAAATGTTGGAGATAAGGTTTTGTTTGAGGGGATGATATAAAAGTTGACTATGCGGTAGGGAAAAAGAAGGGACTGTTTGATAAATGAAATCTGTAAATTTATATTACAAAAGAATTATAGCATCTAACATGTATAAAAAACTAGAAGTAATTATATGGATGGTTTTGCTGGTGGCATCAATTTCTGTAATGTTTTGCTTGGTGTATAAGCAGGCTGTGTATCCGCTCCAATATAATTCAGATTTAGAGTTTTATATTGATATGGTAGATAATATAGATGATGCAACAATAGCTTATCCAGTGATGTTTTACTTGGCATATGCTTTAAAATGTTTATTAGGTAATACACAGATTGCGATGGCAATCGCAGTCACTTTCTTCAATTTCATGGCATTAATTATTACAAAAAGTGTATTAAATAAACAGTCAGGGGAAGGAATACTATCATCCATAGGCACGGTATTATTATTTTTTAGTTCTATGATTTTTAATCACAGGTTTATACCATTTGGAATACCTCATTATTATGTGGGTGTTGGTACGCCAAATCCTTGGCACAATGCTACATATGTTGCAGCAAGACCTTTTGTAATACTTTCATTTCTACTAGGTGCCTATACATTAGACCATTATGAAAATGATTTTACAAAGGGAAATAAATTTACATGGAGTATTCATAAGTATTACATAGGCTTTGCAATTACCATGCTTTTATGTACATTAACAAAGCCAGCTTACAACTTGCCACATATGGGGGTAGTGTTTTTAGTCGCTGTATATAGGTGTTTGAAGAATAGGTTTAAAACTTTTAGACAATCTTTATGGTTGGCAATAACGTATATACCTACAATAATTGTGTTACTATGGCAATATTTATTAACATTTACAAATAACATATTTAGTAATTACGAGCAAGGGATAGCATTTAAATTAGGGGGGGCGTGGACTATGTATTCAGATATCATTCCCTTAGCCATAATACTTGCTACATTATTTCCGTTTATAATTTTAATTATTCATAGAAAACAATTGATAGATTCGGAACAATTCAGGTTTGCTTGGCAGATATTTATTGTAGGATTATTAATAAATCTATGTCTAATAGAGATAGGTCCAAGAGCTAAAGATGGAAACTTTGGTTGGGGACACTTATATGGACTTTTTTTAGTCTTTTTTGTTTCAATCTTAGAGTGGATGAAAGATATAAGGATACTTTTGATTGATAAGTGTTTGAAAAAACATATTATAATAACTGTGGTAGAAACAATTTTTATGAGCTTGCACTTTGTTTTTGGAATTCATTATTTACAATTGTTATTTATGGGATATGATTATAAATTGCCTTGGTATTAGAATAACACGGTACTAAAAAAAAATAGGAAGGTATTAGTAGTAGATGTTTGCTGGAAAATTCAAAAATAATATCACCCAAATAGTATCATTAATAGTCTGTTTTACTGCTATAGTATCATTAGTGTACACTAGCTTGACGTATGGTCAAGTTAGGTTGGAGTCTGACACATGCATGCCGTATAGATTTTGGAATTCTATGAAAATGAACAACTATAACCTTTTTCCAAAGTCGTGGAATTTTGCTAATGGAGAGCTATACATATTTAGTAGATTTCCAATATGTATTATCTTGCTAAATCTTTTTACCAATCCTATTTACGCAATAGTAACAGCTTCTGTTGTAACTGTCCTATTAGTATGTATGGTTATCGTATGGTTATCAAAGACTATTTTTGAGTGTGACTCTTGGACTGTGATTATTACGATGTTCTGCTTGTATATATGTAGTGATGAAGCAAGGGACATGATTATATTTCAAGCTGGCTATAACACGACATTCATATCTGTTGGGGTGTTAGTAGCATTATTTATAAGAATTGTCAATTCTACAAGCATAAAAAAAAGAGATGTTGTTATATATAGTGCTATTTTTACCTTAACTATGATGGGGGGGACTAGGTTCGCAGCAGAATTTATGCTTCCTGGTATAGCTACTGTAATTGCTACACTTTTATATGATAAAGTTTTTTTGAAGAAGTCTAATTTTAAGTTTTTGGTACAATCGTTACTGCTTTTGTTAGTACCATCTATATTTGGATTTAGCATTTATAAAGTACTATGTGCAACTCATAACATGGTATATGGAACTAATAGTAATCCTACAATCAGATTAAATATTGATTTTATATGGGGAAACATAAGAGAAACTATAAATAATACACTATCCATATTTGGATACAGTATTTATAATCGAGATGTAGTTAATTGGACAATTGTTTTAGTTGTGATATTTATAATAGTAATTTTACCAATTGCGCAACTTGTTGATTATAAGAAAATGAATAAAGAAGAGGTCTTATTTTTCGTATTTTGTTTTATGCATAATGCAGAAATGTTTTCATTAATTGTTTTTAGCGGGTTGGTACAAGAACGTTATTTATTGAGTTCGGTATTTTTATCAATTATAGTATCTGGAAATTACCTATATAAATTGATAAACAGATTACATTTTGGGATATCCGTATTCATATTGGGCTTTTATATTATGTTTACCGCATTTCTATGCCGCGACTTACTTAAACTGACTTCATCGTGGCAAAAAAAATTGGAACTAAAAACAGCTATAGTAAATGAGCTTGTAGAAAAAGGGGTAAAAAAAGCATATGCAACATATTGGATGGGATATCCATTTGAAGTATATTCAGAGGGGCAAATAACAGTTGGAGGAGTTGATTTTACACAGGGCACATTTGTAAAACAATACTCTAACAATGATAATAGTGTGTTTGAAGCAAAAGACGGAAAATCATGTATTATTCTATCAGAAGATGAAGTTCAGAAGATGATAGATAATTTAGGAGATAATTATATTGACAGAATGGTAGGCGAACCAAGTGATGTGCTAGAAATCGATAGTCTAGAATATAAAGAGCTAGATGATTTTTCAAGAATGAAAATCTTTATTTTTGATGAAGATATTTGTGAAAATCTTTCAGATGGAATTCGCGATGGTGTGCTCACTCCCAAAGAAATGGATTACAACAAAATGGGGAGTAGAACAGATGATGCTATTTATTTGATAAATGGAGGGATTGTACATGGCCCTTATGCATCAATTGCACCAGGAAAATATACGGTAACAATAAGTGGAACTTTTTTAAACAATTGTACATCAGAAATTGTTTCTGCAAGTAATCCTAATGTCATAAAATATGTTGTGGACGCTCAAAACAGTAAGGAAATACGCATGACATTAACGGTTGAGAACTATGTGGATGATTTACAGTTTTATTTAATAAATTTGGGTGATGAGACAGTTGAATTCTATGGCGTGAACATAGAAGAGATGATTAGTTAAAGATATGTTAAATAAAAAAATAGATAATAAACCTATAAAAAGATTACTATTAATAGTATTGATAATTAGTGTTATCACCGTAATATATGCTACTCTTACATATGGAAGAGCAACTATTGATTCGGATGTTTCGCTTGTCTATCGTTTTTATAAATCTGTAATCTTAAACAAGAATATTTATCCCAACAGCTGGAACGCAGTAAATGGAGAAATTTACTCATTTTCAAGATTACCTGTCAATCTGATAGTACTATGTTTTATAAAAGACAGAGCTTTTGCGATAGTATTTTCCAATGCGATAGTGTTGATGTTAGCTATAATATCAACAATATGGTTCTCGAAGAAATATTTAAACAATGATTCATGGATTATTATTGTGATTTTATTTTGTTCGTTTTTGTTTGGCGATAATGCAAGAAAAATACTTTTTTTTCATGGTGCATATTGTCCTGGTATAATTATTTACACCTTTATATTAGGTTTATTTTGGCTTATAGTTCTTGGAGAAAACTTTAATAGGCATTCAATAATAATTTATTGTATATGCCTATTTTGCATGATATTAGGTGGTAAACGGTTTATAGCGGAATATTTATTGCCGACAATAGCTACTCTGTTAATATATTATTTGTTTTTGACCATTAAGCACGAAAAGTACCAAATTATTAAGATAGCATTGATTCTGATGACTCCAACAGCACTAGGAATCATTATATATAAAGCCATATGCTCCACACATAATATGAATTTTGGTGGAAATAGTAATCCAAGTATTGATGCTAGTAATATAATTGATAATTTAAAAGCAATAATAGTTAACATATATTCGATATTTGGATATAGGTCTGATAGGGCTATTATCTACAAAATGATTGCAATATTTTTCTGTACAATGATATGTTTGATAATACCTCTATTGCAAGCTATTAATTATAAAAAAATATCAGAAAAAGAAAAAATATTTTTTATTTTTACGATAATTCACAACACAGAATTGATTCTTATAATTTTGTTTTGCGGGTTATTACAGACTAGATACTGTTTAAGTACAGTTTTTTTGTGTATAGTGATTTCATCGAACTATTGCTATAAAAATCTAATTGAAAACAACTTTACGAAACTTAAAGGTTTGGTTTTATGTGTTTTTGTACTATTAACTTTAGGGTTATGTAGGGATTTGATAGAGTTAACAATTGGATGGTCTGAAAAATACGCTGCACAGACACAGCTAGGGGAAGTACTGCTAGAACACGGAATATCAAAAGGATATGCATCATTCTGGAACGCATACCCTAATGAAGTCTATACAGATGGGAAACTCACGTTTGGAGGGGTTGACATAGGTGAAGCATCGCTAGTGAAGCAATACTCTAATTGTGACAATAGCTGTTATGAGTACAAGAAAGGAAAATCCTGTGTCTTATTGTCTCAAGAGGAATGGGATTATTATTATGGAGTTGATGGACAGTACTTTATTAAAGATATAATAGGTGAGCCTATAGAGACTTTTTTTATAGAAAACCCATTGTTCCCTGAATTATATAATACAAGTAGATTTATAGTTTATGTATTTGAAGATGATGTATGCGATAAATTGACAGATGGATTGAAGGATGGTGTGTTAATTCCTCAAGAACTATCAGCTAATGGGGCAGCAATACGTGAACAAAATATAATAAAAATGGAATATGGAGCTGTGATCCATGGACCATATAAAAAGATATCCCCAGGAGAGTATGTTGTGACATATTTGGGAAAAGATATTATTGGATGTGATATAGAAATTGTTTCAGAATCAATGCCTAGTAATGTCGATTATGAATTAGTTGATAGAAATAATAACGAAATAGTGGTATATATGAAAGTTAAAAAATATATTGAAGATATACAGTTTTACATAATTAACAATACTGAAAAAACGTCTCTGTTTTATGAGATAGATATTAAAAAACAATAGAAATACAGGAGAGATTAAAAAATGCGGTTAGAGCATATTAGAGATTATTTTGATTCTAAATCTTATAAGACGTTAGATAAAATAGTATCAATAGTTGTCTTAGGGTTAGCATTATTTTATATGTATGTGTTAATATTTCGACAGGCAGTAGACCAAGCCAATTTTGATGCTGATATGGGCGCATATATTGGAGTTGTCCTTGGAGTAGAGGAAGAACTGAAATTTCCATATCCCGTAATGTTTAAAATATCAGAATTTATATATCATTATTTGGGAAGTGTAGAGCTTTCTATCCCGCTAGCAATTACGTTACTTAACGGAATTGCATTATTCACTACCAAAGCAATTATTTCGAAACAAACAGACACAAAAATATTAGCAACTATAGCAACTATTTGCTTATTTTTTTCATCTATGATATATAGTGATGCTTTTCAACGAATAGGCATTCCATATAGATACCTAGGAGTTGGTAGTCCTAACCCACTTCATAATCCAACCTATGCGGCTGCAAGACCTTTTATGATACTCGCATTTGTACTAGGAGCATATACAATGCTTCACTATGAAGCTGATTTGAAAAGAACAATATTTGAATGGCAAATACATAAGTATTATATTTATTTCAGCATGGCAATGCTTATGGTGACATTGACAAAACCATCTTATAATTTACCACATATGTCTATTGTGTTTATTGTGGCAATCTATAGATTGGTAAAAAACAAGTTTTCTACATTTAAACAAACATTGCTACTGGCTTGTACTTATTTACCAACTTTACTTGCACTTGCATACCAATATAAAGAGGTATTTGTTGGAACAGATTATACTGGTGGTGAAAGAGGAATAACAATAGCCCCATTTGCCGTTTGGTCGCACCATTCTAACAATATACCAGTTGCAATATTACTAGCATGCCTATTTCCGTTATTTACATTGTTAGTACACAGGAGAGAACTCATAGAATCCCAACAATATCGATTTTCTTGGCAGATATATCTTTCCGCAATACTAATGTACATTTTGCTTGCTGAAAAAGGATTCAGATATTATGATGGAAACTTTGGGTGGGGCTATTTGTGTGGCTTATTTGTAGTGTTTTTTACTTCGATAGAAATGCTAATACTAGATATAAAAAAATGTTTTGCTAGAAATGTGGGCACAGCTAAAATAATTGTGACAGGGATAGAATTATTACTATTGATGACACATTTCGTATGCGGAATTCATTATTTTACAATATTGTTTAATGCAGGCAGTTATATATGATTTATAGTAGAAAAAAGTGCGTTCAAAAAAATTCAGTCAATAATTAATTCATATGAGAATATATAGTATTTATAGGAGGAAATAAAATGATACCATTTAATGTACCACCATATGTAGGAACCGAAGAAAAATATATTTTAGATGCAATCGCTAAACACAAAATATGTGGTGATGGCGAATATACTAAAAAGTGCAATGCATGGTTAGAGGATAAAACAGGAGCAGAAAAAGTGCTTCTGACAACATCTTGTACTCACGCTACAGAAATGGCTGCATTACTATGCGACATTAAACCAGGAGATGAGGTTATTATGCCTTCATTCACATTCGTGTCAACGGCAGATGCTTTCGTGCTAAGGGGAGCTAAGGCAGTATTTGTTGATATTCGCCCAGACACAATGAACATTGACGAAAAAAAGATAGATGCTGCCATTACAAAAAAGACTAAGGCTATTGTTCCTGTACATTATGCAGGCGTTTCATGTGAGATGGATACAATAATGGATATAGCACGTCGTCATAATCTTTGGGTAGTTGAAGATGCTGCACAAGGTGTAATGAGTACATATAAGGGAAAAGCACTTGGGACTATTGGAGATTTTGGCTGTTTTTCGTTCCATGAAACAAAGAATTATTCTATGGGTGAAGGCGGAGCCTTACTAATCAAATCGCCAGATATGATTGAGCCAGCGGAAATAATTAGAGAAAAAGGCACTAATAGAGCTAAATATTTTAGAGGACAAATCGATAAATATACTTGGGTTGAGGCTGGAAGCTCTTATTTACCTTCTGAATTAAATGCGGCATATCTGTATGGACAGTTAGAAAATGCTGATAAGATATTTGAAGATAGAATGAGTTCTTGGAATAAATACTATAATGAGCTGAAGGTGCTTGAGGATGATGGCAAAATAGAACTTCCAACTATACCTGAAGGTTGTGAACACAATGCTCATATGTTTTATATTAAGTGTAAAGATATTGATGAACGAACAAATCTTATTAATTACGCAAAAGAGCAAGGCGTAATGATGGTATTTCATTATATTCCACTTCATTCTGCACCAGCTGGAAAGAAATATGGTAGATTTAGTGGCGAAGATATTTATACAACTAAGGAAAGTGAAAGACTATTAAGATTACCATTATATTATAATCTCACTAGTGAGGATCAAAATAAGGTTATTGAAGTAGTAAATAATTTTTATAAGAGATAGATTTAATCGTAAATTTAAATACATAAAGGATATGTATGACAAGAAAAAATGTAGTATTAAAAGGGAAAAAAATAACATTAAAATCAATTACCTATGATGATTGTGAAGATTTTATAGGTTGGAGAAACAGTGCTTTCATAAAAAAACATTTTATTTATCGTAAAGACATAACCCTCGAAGAACAGCGCGATTGGATAAAAAACAAGGTTGAAACAGGATTGGTTTTCCAATTTATTATTTGGGATAATAAAGATAATAAGAAAATTGGATGTGTTTACCTTCAAAATATAGACTCTAATAAAAAAGAGGCTGAATTTGGAATACTTATTGGTGAAGAGGAATATGTTGGAGGTGGAAGAGGTACTGAAAGTGCTATTCTTATTAACAATTTTGCTTTCGAACAGCTAGGGCTAGAGAGGGTATATCTTAGAGTATTAAAGAGTAACGAAAGAGCACGAAAATCATATGCTAAGGCGGGATTTTTACAAGAAGATTATAAAGAATTAATTGATATAGATGGTGAAAAAGCTGAAGTAGTATTAATGTCAATACATAGGAGCAAAAATAGATGAAAGTTTCATTTGTTATTCCATGCTATAGATCAGAAAAAACATTGGAATCTGTTGTAAATGAGATAACAGATACCATGCTTACAATGGATGAGTATGAATATGAAATAATATTAGTAAATGATTGTAGCCCAGATAACACATTTGGAGTAATACAGCAATTGTGTGCAAAAAATAATAAGATAACAGGTGTCAGTCATGCTAAAAACTTTGGGCAACATGCTGCTCTAATGGCTGGATTTAGTTTTGTTACTGGTGATGTAGTTGTATGTTTAGATGATGATGGGCAAACACCAGCAAACGAAGTGGGCAAGTTATTAGATAAAATTAAAGAAGGCTATGATGTCGTTTATGCAGAATATGAGCATAAGCAACATTCCGGGTTTAGAAATTGGGGAAGCCATGTAAATAAGATAATGACAGAAGTTATGCTTAATAAACCAAAGGAGTTATATATATCAAGCTATTTTGCGGCACGCAGATTTGTGGTGGACGAGATGTTAAACTACAAAGGTGCATATCCATATGTTATTGGTCTTGTCTTACGAACTACAAGACGTATATGTAATGTGCCAGTTAATCATAGGGAAAGAATGGAAGGTAGCAGTGGTTACACTATCAAAAAGCTATTGGCATTGTGGATGAATGGCTTCACATCATTTTCAATTCTTCCGCTAAGAATAGCATCATACGGAGGAAGCTTTATAGCGTGTATCGGATTTATATATGCTATATATGTAGTTGTAGTTAAGTTATTGCATCCAGAGCAAATGCTTGGATGGAGTTCAACGATTTCGGTGATACTAATATTGGGAGGTTTAATATTATTAGTACTTGGACTAATAGGTGAGTATGTGGGTAGAATATTTATCAGTATTAATAATTCTCCTCAGTATGTGATAAGAGATGTTATTATTCCAGATTCTAAACAATATCCTTAGTGCAATGATTACATGGTTTTTGAAACTAGATTTAAGACAACCCCCCCAAGAATTAAGTGTTGACAATGCTGGAAGACTATAATACTTGGTAGAATTATTTGTTTTGCATATTTATTAATTGTAACAATATTTAGGCGGAACTATATATGTCACCAGTTGAAAATTGATTATACTTCACTTTTAAATGCACTCACATATTATACAATTGTATCCTGTTTGTTGATAAATGCAAAGAGTCCTAGATACAGGTGATGAAACGGCAGAATTCTATGACATTGTCATAGAAGAGAAATAGAGTGAGAGAGAATGAACATGAAAGAAAAGCTTGAAAAAAAGATAAATATAATATTAGCTGTGCTATATGCATTATTAATAATACCTATGGCATATAGTATGTACAATTCAGTGCCAGCATGTGACGATTTTTCTTTTGGAAGTAAAACTATTTCAGATAATCTTTTTGTAAACGCGCTAGGTTATGCCATATGGAACTGGAAAAACCATAGCGGTCGCTGGTTGACATTTTTTCTCCAGAATTTAATAAATCCATTAAATATTCAACGGCATATGGGACGCTTTTACGGAGTATGTGACATTATAGTCTTTTTATTGGTTTTTGCGGCAATGCTATATTCCTTTAATGTGATCTTGAATAAACTTCTTAAGCTGGATGGCACTAGACTTAAGGTGGCGATTTTTTTCATTATCGCAGCACTGTTTTCAACTTATTATTATTCGGAAGCTTATAATTGGTACATTGGGTCTACGGCTTACACAGTACCATTTGCATTGTTATTGTTGACATTAACATTTTCTATAAAATATGAGGAGACCCTTGAAAAAAAATACTATCTAGGGATTATATTTGCAGGTTTGATACCATCTACAAATGAATTTATGGATGTGCCAATAGGACTGCTGTATTTGTATGTTATTTTCTATGTATATGAATGCAACTTTAAAGATATTAAAAGGCTTGTTAATAGATTATTTCCATTTTTTATTTTTGTATTAGATGGAATATCGGTGGTGTTTGCACCTGGAAATACAGCACGTCAAGATTCCTATGAAGTGCAGCCAAGCATTTTGGTTGCATCAAAACAGATAATAATAGATATAATATATAGATTAAAAGACATGCTATTAAACCATCCACTTTCTATAATTATATTTGTATGTCTGATTATTCTTGGTGTTAAAGCTGGGGAAATGAAAGAAAAAAATAATGTATTAATTACAGGCATTTTAACATTTTTAGTTGTGTTTGGTGCAGTATTTCCATATGTATACGGGCGAGCTATGACCACAACTTATTTGGATGTGAGAATGCAATATTTATTTGATTATATTATTATTATCGGGATTTGCATTGGGTGTATCCGATTCGGGCGAGTAATTTCTGGAAAATGTGAGAAGTTTTTAACTGGCAAGACACGTATGGTGTTATGGGGAATGTTCGGTATACTCTCCATTTTAGCCCTTCTGCGCAATGGAAATTATTTAAAGATAATTCAAATAGATATTATTAACAAAAGAGAATTGATTGCAGAAAGCTATGATTATTGGAATGGGATAATAGTTGAGATAGAGAATTCAACAGAAGATGATGTGGTTATTGTTAGAGACCAGGAACCTATGTGGTCACCATATTTTCTGTATGTGGGCCTGGTTGAAGAAGATATATATAATCTCCCATTAGATGAAATCTTTTCTAATGACATAATTATGCCTAATGTATATTATAAAAAGAGTTCAATAAGGTATATAGTGAATGACTAGATTATTAGGCTAAGAATGCTTATAATTGGGATTAAATATAACCAAATAGTAATTGACGAGGTTTTAAATGAGTAGTAATAGTATTCCAGAAGATAATGGAGCAAAGGATAAGCACATAGTTAGTGCAAAAAAAATAATTAGTTTTGCCATACCATGTTATAGAAGCGAAAATACAATAGGTGCAGTTATAGATGAGATTAAAGAGATTGTCAGTAAGGTTTCTGATGAATATGACTATGAGATTGTTACAGTAGTTGATGGTTCCCCAGATAATGTTTTCAATGTCCTGTGTGATATTGCAAAAGATGATACAAAAGTGAAGGTGATAAATCTAGCCAAAAACTATGGTCAAGCAAGTGCCAAAATAGCGGCATTAAGGCATACAACAGGCGATTACATTATGATATTAGATGATGATGGTCAGTGTCCTGTGGATAGAACGTTGGATTTAATAGAGCCCCTTAAACATGGAGCGGATGTGGTTATAGCTGATTATCCACAAAAGAAGCAGAGCCTGTTCAAGAACTTTGGGAGTAAAATAAATACATACACTAGTCGGATTGTATTGGATGTGCCAAAGGATTTTCATTCTACAAATTTTTATGCTTTAAAAAAATTTGTGAAAGATCAGATTATTCTATATAAAAATCCATATCCTTATTTAGATGGATTAATATCTCAGACAACAAAAAGTATTGCTTATGTTCCAATGGAGGAAAGAGAAAGAATGAGTGGAACAACAGGCTATACTTTTAAAAAGCTTCTGGGATTGTGGCTAAATGGGTTTACTGCTTTTTCCGTAGTGCCATTACGTATATCTTCTATGCTAGGAGTATTGTGTGCAATGCTAGGATTCATCTACGGCTTGGTAACGGTGCTCCGCAGATTTTTGGGTGATGTAGTTACCGTAGGATGGAGTTCTACTATTTCTATTATGCTTTTTATTGGAGGCTTGCTTATGATGATGCTTGGAATGATTGGCGAATATATAGGACGAATATACATTAGCATAAATAATGCTCCACAATATGTAGAGCGAGAAACTATAAATGTGAATGATGTGGATGGTCAAAGATTTTAGATTAGGAGTTTGAAGTGCGAAAACTAATGGTTTTGGGAGCTGGTATATATCAGGTCCCACTTATTTTGAAAGCAAAAGAAATGGGACTATATGTAATCTGCGTTAGTATAGATGGAGACTACCCTGGATTTAACTGCGCAGATAAAGTGTACAAGATAGATACTAGAGATAAAGAAAAAATACTTGAAGCTGCCCAAAAAGAGGGGATTGATGGTATTTGTACTACAGGAACAGATGTGGCTTTGAAGGCTGTAGGTTATGTGAATGACAAAATGAACTTACATGGAATTTCTTATGGAGCAGCATCCATTTGTGCTGATAAAGCATTAATGAAAGAATGCTTTAAAAATAATTCAGTGAGTACGTCATCTTTTAGAAAGATTTTTAATCTTTTTGATGCGAGAGAATTTGTTAAAGAAGTAGGTTTCCCAGTGATTATTAAACCAGTAGATAGTTCTGGAAGCAGGGGTATCACTAAAGTATCTGAACTTTCTGGGTTAGATGCAGCCTATGAAAAAGCTAAAAAATTTACATCGAAGGATTATGTTGTAATAGAGCAGTTTGTTGAGGGCTATGAGATAGGTGTGGATGCATTTGTTTTTGATAAACAAATACAATTTACAGCAATACACGGTAAAATTAATTACTACAATGGAGCAGCATATGTGCCTGTGGGTCATTATTTTCCATTGGAAGCCGATGAGAGTTTGATTAAAAAGATAGAGGCTGAGACAGCAAGGACTATTGCTGCAGTTGAAATGGATAATTGCTCAGTTAATATGGATGTAATTATTTCAGATGACCAACCATACATACTGGAGGCAAGCGGTCGTTGTGGGGCTACATGTATCCCTGAATTGATAAGCATGCATTATGGGATAGATTATTATGAGACAATGGTAAAATGTGCTATTGGTGACGATGCTGCAATTGAAACTAAAGAGAATAATCCGTGTATCGCGAAGCTTATTATATCAGATATGAATGGCATAATAGAAAGCCAAAAGGTAATAAGTGATAGAAAGGATATTCGAGCTAATTTTGATTACAATATAGGGGACAGAATTAAAAAGTTTGAGGTAGGTCCTGATAGGATTGGACAGATAGTAGCTAGCGGAAGCGAGTTGAATATAGATGACATAGTTAGCATTAAGTTGAGAGAAGATAATGGAAGCAAATAAAAAAACAACATTTAAAAAGCTGATTACCTATGTTTTAGGTTTGTGCGCTTTGTGTGAGATTATAATTACTCAGTATTTCAACTTCTTTGAGCCTGTAGAGCACATGGGAATAGACTGTAGTTGGGAGTACTTAAAAGTGGAGGTAATGACGAGAGTTGGCGGATTATTTCCCAAGGAAGTCCTCTCGGAGTCTACCAGCCCAGGTACAGACAAATTATTTGCTTTAATGGTTCCCATTAATAAGTTAATAGGAAATATTTGGGTTTCATTTGGATTAGGAACTCTTATGATTACGTTGATTTCCTTATTTATTTTATGGACTTTTATGGAAAGGATTGGCTTTGATATACTTACCAAAATCATAGTGATAAATCTATTTTTATGTCCATATTTATCTAACGGATTCGATATTTATAATGATTTAGGCTACTATAGCTGCATTCATGGAGTGCCTGGTTATCAAAACACATTGGTATTGCTATTTTTACTAATGCTACTAATTATTTCGTTTGAAGATTTAACCAGGGGAAGAATAGCGATAATTATAATTACGTTGCTTTTATTTATTTACAAAGGTCTGACGTCTGGTATATCGGTTGTTTTATTCTGCGGTACTCCTGCTTTATTTTTCGTTATAGCAAAAGCACTTTTAGAGAATGATATAAAAGTATTTTTTAATTGGAAAGCAATCTTTTTATACATAGTCAATGTATCAATAATTATTGGAAGAGTATTAGGCAGCATATTAGGATATTCTTATGGAGAAGCAGAAATAAATTGGACTACTGCTCCAGATTTTTTTGAAAACATTCAGCATGAGTTTCTTGGATATATGCTTTTGGTTGGAGCAGTTCCTGGCTCTGGCGCCTACAGAAGCCCAACATCGTTGTATGGCACGGGTTATATGTTTGGCTTGATTATATTTGTGATTATAATTGTTGCTACAGTATTTGGTCTTATTCATTTCATAAAAAACTATATTAAAAGTGGGCGAGTGGACGATGTTAAACTGATTGCACTTTCGACAATCATTATGATATCTATACAATTTGCACTACTAAAAACAAATGCAGCTCAGGATATATTTGAAACAAGATACTTAATTAATGCTCTAATATGTGGATTTTTGCTTGTAGGATATTTTATTGAAAAACTAGACGACAAATTGCTATTTAAGCAATTTGGAATTTTAGTTCTTACCTTTGCAATAGGTGCTATGAATTTGTTCTCCAGCTACATTATGGCTGTAACAGATAATAGGAGTTTCAAAGTAGAAGAAATTCAAGCTGTAATAGAGAATACTGATGCAGGACTTGTGTATTTTTGGGAAGAAGGAAAGGTGCTATTGCCCACATATGAGGTTATTCGAGTAACGGATTTTGATAGAGTTTATAAAAGCATTAATGGGGGAGTACTGCAGACCTATGGGCAGTATAAGTACTATAATGATTCAACTGAATATGTTGGCTCAACGGTTTTAGTTATCGAAAACGATAATCCAGCACCACCCAAAACTATTTTGAATCAGTATGAACATATAGTTGATGTAGGAAATGTAGGAATATATTATTGTGAAAATAATCCGATTGATATAAAAAACATGGTACCTAGGAATGTGAAAGATGGTAACTAAGGAGACCTGATATGTTTAAGGCACTAAAAGAAAAAAAATATATGGAAGTGGCTATGTGGATTGTACTAGCTTGGTCTATATTCTGTATATGCTTTTCTATGTTTACATATGGACTAACCTATATTCATTCTGATAATGCTGCAGAATTACTGGCTCTAAAATCTATTATTACCAATAGAGATCTATTTCCTGATGAATGGGTATATATGAATGGTGATGTAAATTTTATGAGAATACAAGTGTTTCTTTTACTACCATATCTGTTAGTTGGAAGCAAACCAGTTGCAAGGGAAATAGGGGCTTTACTAATCATAGTATTGTCTGTTTTAGCACTTAGGAAATTATCTAGAAAAATATTTAAGGATGATTCGTGGCTCGTAGCAGTACCTGTTATATGGATAATGTTAGGCGGAAGAGCAACTAGAGATATTCTTATGTATTCAGGAATGTATATCTCTAGTATTTTTTGGCTTGCAGTATTTATTTTATTATTCGATACTGTTTCTAAAGAAAAATGTAAAAAAAGAATTGTGGTAGCCTTTTGCCTACTGGAGACTTTAGTACTAACTGGAGGAACACGGTGGCTCGCAGAAATAACTATACCATTATTGGTAGTTTCAATATATTTGGCATATACTGAAAAAAGAGGTTTTGTAAAAAACATTTTGTTTGTACTTGTTCCTTCAATAGCAGGAATGGGCATTTTTAAATTAGTAAATATAAAATGTGACTTTTTTGTAAGTGGAAAAAGCGATTTGGTATTACCTGATACATTATCAGACATCGGTAAAAATGCAATTGTGATATTTAAAAATTTTTATGAATGCTTTGGGTACAATGGAGCCGATTCTATAATTTCCCTATCGGGCTTAGTAAGTGTGATTTCCCTAACTGCATGTACAATCATTTGCTTTGTTCTTCCGATAATACAAATGTGCCTGTTTTATGAGGAATCCTCTGAGGTGAAAACCTTTTTAGTATTCGCTTTTACACATAATTTTGTATTGATTATGACGGCAGTTTTAACTTCAAAATTATTGGATTACCATATGGTAACCGTGATAATAATGGATATTTTGATGTCAGCTAGGTTAGTATATGGTGCGCTTCAACATTCAGACAGATTTTTAAAGGGAGGATTCACCATCCTTTTTATTTTTACAATATTAATAGATTCTATATTTATGCTAGCAGCAAGTAAGGGGTGGAAAGAAAATTATACCAAACAACGGCAGTTTGCGGAAAAATTAGCTGCCACAGGTGCAGAAAAAGGATTTGGGACTTTTTGGAATGCATACACATATGAAGTTTATTCTGATGATAGCTTTAGAACAGGCGCAATACAAATAGAGGATTATTTTATTTCTGATTATTTCTGTCTAGTTGATAAATCAATTTTTAAAGCGGCTGATTGCAAAAGCTTCTTGATTCTTAATGAAGAAGAAAATGAAATGTATGGAACGGTGGAGTTCTTTTTGGATAAACCTACAGAGGACTGGGTAGAAGAAGATGTTCCAACATTTAATTATTTTACGAAGCAATTAGAAAAACACAATTTAAGAGTACTGGTTTACGATTATGATATATCATCCATGATGAATAATGGTGTATATGACGGCATTGTGAAGCCGATAGAAATGGTTGTAAATGAAAATTGTGAAAAGAATTTTGAGTATATTAGCATAAATAACGGTGGAATTTTGCACGGGCCTTATAACAATATTTATAAAGGAAATTAT
>CAMNPQ010000030.1 GCA_946548305.1 uncultured Pseudobutyrivibrio sp. | reverse complement strand
ATATCCTGCATTGTGTTATCAAGGGCATGTCCCATGTGAAGCTGACCTGTAATATTTGGAGGTGGCATCACAATAGTAAATGGCTTCTTGCTTCGGTCAACCTCAGCGTGGAAATAGCCATTCTCCTCCCACTTTTTATAGAGTCTGTCTTCAAGACCCTTTGGATCATAAGTCTTTGCTAATTCTTTCATACTTTTATCCTTTCTCTCGCTCGTTACCTTAACAAACCCAGGCTATGGCTCATGGCTCGTGGCTCGTGGCTCGCTCGTCACGTTCACAAGCCTGAGTATTGCTTTTGTCGACTAAAACGTCTCCTACAGCAACACTCAGAGCTTGTTTAACTACGAGCTATCGTTACATTAAGCCAGTAGGCATCAAGCTATTATATTACTGAAATGGAAGTAGCCTGTAGTACACAAGCTCTAATATTTCTAAGCGAAGCATTCTTGGCTGAGCGAAGAAATAATTAGGCTTGTGTACGTAACAGGCGAGCCTCAGCAAAAATGCTTGTAGCCGTGACTGGCGTAGGGTAGCCATAACGTAAAAAGCCCTGTGTACGGCAAATTGCTGTACACAGGGCGCCATGTTCAATACGGTCGCGTTACCACCTGCATTTATATCTCATCTTATTCCTTACGGGAACGACTCGGATGGTTTGTACGCACAGGGCGCTTTGTTCACCACCTGCTCCGAAGCTACCTTCGTCAGCTCAGCTCCCAGGTCACCTTTCAGCCGGTGAATGACCCTCTCTACAGGACGGCACTGATTACTCCTCTTCATCATCGCATTTAACTTTCCTTATCATAGAAAAAATCCCATGGATTGTCAAGGTCTGTGGGTAGGATAAAATGGAAATATCAGGGACTTTTCAAAAATAAAGTATGACTAAATGTTCTATTTTGTATTGTCATACTTTAAATGAACAAATATGGCATAACCACCGCTGTAAACGAGTATATTTTCCCTTGTTTTGCCCAAAAGTCATACTTTGAAACTGCATAATCGGTCTTCAGTATGGTTTTCCAAGTATGACTTTTTGTATAGAGAAATTTGTCATACTTAAAAATCTATTTAAAGCCTGATAAATAAAAAGTTCGCGGCAAAACGTTACATATCAAGCTGTAAATTTATTTTAAATTGCCTATTGTAATTTTTCGTGACCTGTGATACATTATCACAGAATCATTTTTATCTTTGACATTTCGTCAATAATTTCCATTTTGTTGTGTGCAATTGATTCGCAGGGGAAACGGATCAAGCCAATACGAAAAATAAAAATGAAAGGAGATTTTTCTATCGACAATACTGAAAAAATACATTTATTAAAAATTCAATTAAAAAAACTGAATAAAGCGTTTAAAACATTACCTGAAGGACATTTATCAATTGGTCATAGCAATGGCAGTTATAAATGGTTTTATTTCAATAATGGTGAAAAGACTTATATAAAAAAGAGCGATATAAAGCTAGCTAAGAAACTTGCTTTAAAAAAATATATTAAGCTAAAAATGGCTGTTGTCTCTGGAGAAATCAATGAGCTTTCGAAGACTCAACTAAATCTTATCGAATCTAGGGACAAGCTAAACACCCTACTCTCAGACCCGGCGTATATAGAGTTGCTGGAGGATTATTTTTCTACTAGCGATATGGAGACGGATTACTGGATGAATGCTGATTATAATAGAAGCCGCAGCCATCCTGAGAATTTGATTCACCCTACAGTGAACGGCATTATGGTTAGGTCTAAGTCAGAGTCTATGATTGCAGTGGCTTTAACTGAAAACAGGATTCCATTTCGATATGAGGAGCTCATTTCAATAAACAATATCTCTATAGCTCCGGATTTCACATTACTTCACCCAATGACAAATAAAACATATTACTGGGAACATTTTGGACTGATTGATAATGAAAATTATTACGAAAACTTTGCTGTCAAAATAAAGACTTATGCAAAGGCGAATATTATCTTGGGAGATAACTTGATTGTCACATTTGAGACATCAGATAATCCCCTTAGTTTTAATACCATTAACAACATTATTAACCAATATTTTGATTAGAGGAGAACTATCTATATGAGAAACAAAAATAACTACACACAGGAGGAATCTACCCTTTTTCAGGATATAGTAAATACTTACAGATATCCTGATGGCACTTTAAACAAAATTGCAGTATTTATATCAACCCTGGCATTGGTGTTACTAGTCATACTAGGACATTTCATGATATTAGGCATCAAAAATATAAAGGGAATGAATTCTGTTTCAGCTTCCGAATTGACATTGAGTGAAATAGAAAAATATATCACAGACACCTATGTAGATGCAGTCAATGAATATTCCAAAACCCGGGATAATCCAGAGACTACAAAGCGAAAAATCCTAAGTCATATTGCTGAATACTTAGATTCCTCAGAGGCATTCACAGCCCAGCAAAAGGAAGAAATTCTAAATAGCATTTCCTCATACCTTCAAGAATTAAATCTAAATGATTCCATTGAAAACAATTCCGAGGCAATAAAAAACATTAACACCATATTTGAAAAATATGTTAATGAAAATGCAGCAACTCTTGAGATTTTAAAAAGTGAAATCCAAACTGAAATCAATAACAATGCAGCATACACAAAAGAGCAGCTAGATGAGTTGAACAAGTTAAATAAAGAGCTGTCAGATTTAGAGCTTACCCATTGGAATTCCATAAATAATCATTTGTCTGAGACAATCCAAAAATTTGATCACTATACAGATGAAATAAACTACAACATGACATCAGGACTTCCAATATGGGATGGAAATAATTCCTATCCAATAGATTCGCTGGTATTTTACAACAATCACTTATATCAAAAAATAACAGGTGAAAAGGAAACTGTTGATTCATCTCTTCCACCAGATGTAAACAACCTCGACTGGAAGGAAGTGTCCCTTGCCACTGCCATTGAGGGTGATTATAAAAACATTCTGAGAGATTTATATGACCATGTGGATGAGTGGATGGCAAACCAGGAATACACTATAGACGAGTATGTGACATACAATAACAAGCTTTATCAAAACATCACAGGCGAATATAATCCAGAACTTTCGCCAGCAAACGACAAAGAAAACTGGCAAGAAATCTCTATCACAGAAGCTATTTCAAATGTGTACAACAACCTGTTTTCAAAGCTTTATGAAGGGCTGTCAGATTGGAATGAAAGTGATATTTTCAAGCCAAACGATTATGTACTTTACAAACACAAACTCTATCGAAATATCACTGGTACAAATTCTACTCTTTCTCCAGACCTTGACACTATAAACTGGCAGGAAGCATCCATCGCATCTTTAATAACAAATAATTACAACACCTTCCTTTCCATTTCAGGAGCAACAGCCTACGAACCAGGTCAATCCTATACAGATGGCGACTATGTAGTTTACAACAACATTATCTACAAAAATGTTTCTAATAACCCTGATGGCAATGCTGCCAGTTTTATACCAAATGTAGGCAGCGGTGATGGCACAAAAAATGTGTGGATTCCTGTAACACTCACAGAGATGATTGACAGAAATTACAGCACCTTCATTTCAACAATTGGAGCTTCAGACTACAACCCATCACATTCATATCAAGCCGGGGACTATGTGATTTATAACAATCACCTTTACCAAAACATTTCTGGTTCAAATGGCAACCCTGGTTCATCTGATGCTTGGCGTATTGTATCTGTCACAAACTCTTTAGACACCCTTCGCACAGATTTAGATGCTCTTGCAATTAAAAGTGAATCAGATTTAGAGGATACAAAAAATGCCCTGTCACAGGTTATTTCGGAAAATAAAAATCTCACTGATGAAGAAATGCGAACAATGCTCCAAAAGATTAACGATAATGATGACGCCACAAAGGAAAGCATGAATACCCTGGCTGATAATCTAACGGAAATCATCAATGACAACGCTTCACTTTCTGCTGCTGAAAGAGCTGCTTTACTTGCTCAGATAAACGCTCTTAGAGACAGCACCGCCACAGATTTATCTAATCTTAGGGAAAGTACAACAAAGGATTTATCCAACCTTAGGGAAAGTACAACAAAGGATTTATCTAACCTTAAGGAAAGCGCCGCAAAGGATTTATCTAACCTTAAGGAAAGCACCGCAAAGGATTTATCTAATCTCAAGTCAAGCACAGCAACAGATCTGTCAAATCTCAAATCTTATGTGGATCAGAAGGATAACGAAATCAAAGCCCGCCTTACTGATAACGGCAAAGAATTTAAATTTGGTTATAAGAACGGTACCTATGGATATTATGTAGATAAAACATTCTATCCTTTCTAAATATCTAAAACAGGAGAACAATTATGAAACTAAAAAGATTTATCACTTTTTCTATTGCGTTAATTTTTGCAAACACAAGTCTATTATGCAATCAGGTTTATGCCAAGGAAGAAGATCAAGAGGAAGTGGAGAAAGCCATTACTGAAGAGGCTTCTGAAGAAGTTGCTGAAGATACAGTTGAAGAGCCTACTGAAGTTGCTGCAGAAGAAGCTGGTGAGGAAGTTACTGTAGAAGTTACAGAAGCTGTTGAAATCACTACAGAAAAAGCTGCTAAAGAAAATACTGTAGAATCTGTTGAAGAAAATGAAGAAGAAACTGCTGAGGAGGTTACTGTAGAAATCCAAGAAAAGGAGCAAACAAAAGAAGTTACCCCTAAAAGCCTTCAAATCACTTTCAACACATATTCCTTAGTAACCCACTTTAACAGCAACCATGAATCCGTCAGTGAATATCTAGAAACAGGGGAATCCATTTTAGAGTGTACAAATGAATTTAACTTAGCTGAAATATCTCAAAAGTATTTGTCAGAGAATACGAACTGTGATGACAACATTTATCTAAAGGAAATGGGCTACTTATCAACCATAGAAACCCAAAGCGATTTGCAATCAATTGAAATTTCTTTTTATTTAAATTCCCCGCAGGATGATTTCGAAAAAGTTGTGGTTGAACAGATTACCTATTATGAATGTGAGGAAGATGAGGCAGATATAGAAATTACTGAAAAAGCCCAGGCTGATGAAGCCTTAGAAGAAGCCAAAAATACCGATGACAACGAAATCACTAAGGACAACAAAGAAACTCCTGATGATGAACAAATCCAAGACACAAAAGAGCCTGATGATTCCAAGGAGTCAGATGAGCCCGAGAAACTTGAAAGCACTGAAAACAATGAGAATACCAAAATTACAAAAGATAATAAAGCTACCCCAGAAACAAAAGCCCCTGAAGATAATACCGTCTCAACTGAATCTGAACCAGCTAATGACATCAGTTTAGATATAAAGGAAGAGGCCAGCACAGATTTAGAGGATGTAATAAATGAATAAGACTAATATTTTTTCGAAACTAATAAGAGGCTTTGCATCAATATTGCTTTTTTCAGCTCTATTGATTATGTCCACGCTTTTGCCATCTCAAACCTTGATTGCAAATGCTGCCACTCCTAAAAAAACATTGGATGAAACCTTTATTCCCACAAGAAGCTTTTATCCATATTATTTATCTGTCTATTCAAGCTATGACAGTGACCTGATAAAGGGTATGTGGGAAAAAATGTTTTTTGAAGAAGCTAACGTATATACGAATTGGTCAAGCAGGTATTATGTGGATAAAAGTACCAATTATGTAGGATTAGGTGGAGAATCAAAAAGCTTCGCAGGAATCAGATTTGCGTCCGACAAAAAAGATTTTGATGCATTTTTCGGAAATACGCTTGTCGCCAATAGCGAGTTTTTAGGCGAGCTTTTATGTCTGCCAGGATATACTCCTGTCACATCCCACTCTGGGGTGTACTCAAACGCCAGCGTGCAAAGCGCTATGAAAGCCGTGGTTTATAACAAAATGGTAAACCCAAAATCCTATACATATTTTGCAAAGGCAATGGCAGAGCTTACAAAAAGCGGGACGGGTCTTGAATATCTTACAAAAGGTAAGCTGAAAAACACTTCCTACAATGGCCAGACTTTTGATATCTGGATGCTCACCTGCCTAGCCTCATTGTATGAAGGTGACAACAGCGAAACTTATTTAAATAGTAATCAAGTATCGTGGCTCAAATCCTATCAGAAATCCTTATATGATGCATATACAGGAATTACAAACAATGCTGCCTTAAAATCACTGGTAACTATATATCCACCACTATATGATTTAGTTGCCAGATCCCCATGGGCATCTATAAATGAAGGCAACAGAACAAACTCATCTGGCATTTCCTATGGTCAGGAATTTTTCAACTATGTGGAAGCATCGGGACATGGTGCTGGGGCATGGCTTAATGCAGCCTTGGGACAATCCAAAATTGCAGGCTTGGATGGTATTTCTTCTATAGCTTTGCTTTTCGATTTTTCTAACGGCTACTGCTATGGCAGGGAATCAGCAGATATATGCGCTAATCACACTGCCTGTATGCCAAATACCCAAGGTGGAATGGCTACCAGTAATGATAACCTGGCATACAGCCTTCATAAAATCATGGACTCTGGTTCTGGAGCTCTCATAAAAAGCTATATCGAAACAAACACCTTGACAAAGGAAGCCTACATGAGTGGCGAAGGCTGGTTGACAAAATACACCATCCGTCATACTAAAGCTGCCACAGGTGACGGCTCCAGCTTCATCAGTCGCTTTGCTGGCGTCACTAGGATTACTGACACAAACGGCGCACAGTATGTGGAATCTTCCAGTCCTGGTCACGGTCTGGGTGGTTCCAGAGCTCATAAAAATTCCTATGCCACAGGCTACACCAGTCTTGCCACACTTCCCACATCTTCAAAAACAGTCACTATCTATACCTGGAATCGTGGAAGCCATTTTAGACCATTAGATAAATGGTACACCAGCTTTGACGATTCTTATGACTACTTTGGATTTGATGTCAGCAGCCCTAAAATCAAGCTATTAGAAAGAGGGGTAGATACGGAAGAAAAAGATGTTATTGATAATATTGATGTAAGTATCACTAAATACATTTTTGATATTTCGGAGCTTTCAAAGGAAGAATTGGAAAATGGTTTTATAGCCATGAGTACCTGCAGATGTGATGCACAGTATTATACGGATACAGATGGGGGCTCGCACTCTGGTTGGGCTTTTGTGGGATTCTACGATTATATAGATGTGGAGCTTATCTACCCTGATTGCCTGACGAAAGGTCACATCTGGAAGGGACAAATCACCAGTTTAAACGCCGACAAAACTTCTGCTGTTGTGAGCCTCACCTGCGAAAAAGACAGGGCACATAAAAAAACCATTACATTACCTGTAACCCGCAGTGTGGATGGCAGTTTTTATGTGTACAAGGCGTACTGCCCTTATAACAACCTGACCTACACAATGAGGGAGAGCAGAAATAAAGGTGTAGCATCAGAAAATATAGTTTTTAAAAATGCTTCCAATATAACTGGTACAGAGCCAACAGTAGTGGCTTACGGAAGAAATACCATATATGCATCAGGCTCTCTGTCTCAGGCTCACCTGGGTGGAATTTATAAAAATGCCCTGGCTGTCACAAAATTCAACATACGTGAAGGTGTCATCAAGCCTGGTGCCAAAAGCATCGTCCTGCCCTTTACCTATAGCAACCAATTGGACAGCATCAGCGTAATCGTATACAACTCCACTGGAAAGGTTATTGCTGAAGCAAACAGCAGTTACACCTCTAGCATAAAAAACAATACAATCACTGTGAATTTCTATAATATCCCCGATTCAGATTTTGATAATTGTTATGCCACGGTAACAGCAAGTGCATATTCTATAAACTACGCATCCTCCGACTATAGTACACCAGCTAATGCTGTTGCAAAAATATCCGTTCCAAGCATGACAATACATTATTAAAAAAATGCTGCCACGCAAATTAGCGTGACAGCATTTTTTGTGACTCACCATACCGCAATTCTGTTTTCAGGGGCGAGATACATTCCATCTCCCTCTTTTATATCATAGGTTTCATAAAACTCATCAAATTGCTGCATAGTTACATTTCCCCTTAGATAATGGAGAGGATGTGGGTCTGTGAGGGCACATTTTTCCATATATTCAAGGGTTCCAGCTCTTGCCCAAAGCTCGGCGTTTGCCCTGAAGAATTTGTCATAGTCAAAGCCATCTATCTTTTTAGCCATCAACAGCATGCACTTAAAGCCTGCCATATCCGCAATTGCCTCGGTCTGAATAATCTGTCCCTTAATTGGTGTGCCATCATCAAAAGCGACTACGCTGTCATAATACTTCACCAGCTTGTCGGCTCTAGCCATGAATGCATCATAGTCTTCTTCGGTCCACCAGTCCTTTACGTTGCCATTAGCATCGTACTGAGCTCCATTTGTATCAAAGGCATGGGAAATCTCATGACCTATGACTGAGCCAAGTGCTCCATATTTTTCCTCAATGGACATATCGCTTCTGTATGTGGCATCGCAGAAAAAGCCAGGAATAATATTTATGGAATTGTTAGTAGGATTATAATAAGCATTTGTATCGAGTATATTTACATCCCAAAGCTCTTTATCCACCTTACCGTTGATGTGTGTCAACTCCTCCTCGTGGTCAGCTTTTGCAATGTCAATCATTGCCTGAAGGTACGTTCCACCTTCTTCCTTTGGAGTTACAAGATACATGGAATCGTCAGGCCACTTTTCAGGATAAACAGCATGAATAGCAATATGCTCCAGCTTGTATTTAGCCTGCTCTTTCGTTTCTTCTGAAAGCCAGTCTATAGTGTCAAACATTTCCATGTATGTGTCTATAGCATCCTGACAAATACCTGTAATTTCTTCCTTAATATCCTCATTCAAATATTTTTCGATATAGATGCGTGAGATATTATCGGAAAAAATATTCATGGTCATGTCATAGGCAGAGTCCTCATCAGATTTACTTTCGCTTATGCCGCTGTACTCTCTTGAAAGCTTCTGGCTTGTTCTGTATGCATCTTCATCAATAAAATCAATAAAAGATACAGCTGATTTTACGGTTACATAAGCCATTATCTCATCAAAATTCTCTTCGGTGTAGACTTCATTTAATCCTGTCAACCATGCTGGCTCATTAACATTGATAAGCTTTGAATCTGCATAACCAAACTTTTCCATAAACTGTGGAAGCGGATAGTTTGGTGACATTTCCTTCAAATCATCCATAGTAACAGGATTTATTGACTCTTTGACAAAGCCAGGGTCGCTCTGCTCAAGTGTGGTTTTCATAGAAGCAGCAATTTTCGTCTCAAAGCTAAACTGGTTTTCAATAAGCTTTGCTATTTCCTCATCAGTGTATCCCAGCCTTCCAAGCATATAGCTTGCCAGTCCTTCATTGTAGGTATTCCTTCGCTTTCCCTCCTCTGTGAGTTCCTTGTACTCGGCTGAATCTCTAAGAGAAAGTGAAGTGCTGTATATCTCTACCTGGTAAAGGTTAGAATCATCAGGATTCATTCCTAAATAAACATTTGCCAAATAATTACCGTAGATAAAATAATCCTCAGTGAGCATGAATTCATTTAGTTCTTCTAAGCTTTTGATATTTTTTAATTTATCAAAGAAAAACATTAATGGTTCAACGCCCTGTTCATTTCTGGTGTCCCAGTCAAGGAAAAGCTCATAAAAGCTCTGTGGAAGCTTCGCATCTCGCTCTTCTAAGGTCTTGTCTGTAAGAATATCCTTACATCTTTCCTTTACAGTATCTGCAGCATCGAAAATAGGAGTTTCACTTGGATATCCTGGACGAAGACTGACATTCATAAAATAATCGTGATTGACATTAAGATAAAAATCATCCTTCAAATCAGGATTAGTCTCATCTGTAACAATGCCTATGATATTGCTGTTTAGCCAAGGGGTCATTACTGAGGTGTCTATTTCAGATACGTCTTTTTCAGAAGTAGCTGCTTCAGATGTGCTGGCTTCTTCTGCAACCTCCTCAGTGCTTTCCTCTGTTTGGGCTGGAGTGGCGGAAGTACTGCCACAGCCTGCCAGTAATGATACTGTGAGCATCCCAGCCAACAGCTTGGTAATCGTATTCTTAAAAGCATTTCTTCTCATAGGCTCAATCTCCTTACATGAAAAAAGTTTAATCTAATACGATTGTACAAAAATCTTTTATGCTATTTGTGTATAATTCTTGAACTTTCAACTACTACAATTTTTCTTCTATTAGATTAAACCGAAATGCTTTAATCCGTTATATATTCCATCCTCATCAAATGCTGTGGTTACATAGTCTGCAGCGGCCTTTGCTCTATCAGTGCCATTGCCCATAGCTATACCCACGTGAGCCGCCTCTAACATGTCTATATCATTTTCACTGTCACCAAATGCGTATGTGTTGCTTGGCTTTATGCCCACCAGTTCGCATGCCTTGAGCATTCCTGTAGCTTTATTGTGTCCAGCTGGAACCAGCTCGCATACATTTTCGTTGTGGGCAATTATTGAATAGTCTTTTGATAATCTGTCAAAGCACTCCAAACGTTTTTCTGCGGAAATATCTGTAGCACAAGACATTTTGTTAATAACCCATTTTCCATAATAATCACCGCCTATGGAAACTAAAGCATCTCCCAGGTCTCGTCTAAGTATATTTCCAAAACCATCGTTATAATCAAATTCACTATCATCCATATAAATGTACTTTGGTCCTTCCAATATAGGTCTGACCCCATAGCTTCTAACCATTTCTACGGTTTGTTTGGCGAAATCCTTTTCTATTATCTTTTCGTATAGAAGCTTGCCATCAATCTCGATATGACAGCCACATGAGCATACTATTCCATCAAAGCCCAGGCTAAGCAAATCCTTGTCCTGAATAAAAGCTCTGGCTCTGCCACTGCAGATAAATGCCAGATGTCCATTTTCTCGAAGAAGCCTTATCCCTTCCCTTGCACTGTCCGGGATATATTTGTCATAGTTCCAAAGTGTTCCATCAATATCAAAAAATACAGCTGATTTCTCCATTCTTACCTCTCTATACCCATAGTCTCATCCAAAAATTATGGTGAGCTCTTGTAAAATTATTGTCTTTATAAAATTTTTGTCTTATAAGCTTTGACTTTGAACCGATGCTTACAAATTCCTTTAAAATTCTTTCTTTATCCTGGGGGATATCTGAAAGCTTCAGTATTTCTGCTGCAAACAGCCTTGCCTCATTAATAAAGGCTTTCTTTTTTTCCAAAAAGCCGCAAGCTACATCCCTGGCATTTCTTTGAACCTTTGATGAGACAGATTCCGTCACAGCACCCATTATATTGCTTCCTGTCTGCCTATAATAAACCAAAGGAATATTAAGCCCTTTTACCATGCCATACAATGCGCCTATTTCTAAAAGCCAGCTGTCATGCATGGGCACATTCTCCCAACAGATTGCATCGCTGGAAACCGCTATATTTCGCAGGCTGCGATTGAAGCACATGGTAGTTCCTGCCGCCGGGTTATCAATCAAAATCTGTGTATAGCATACGTTATTAATATCTCTTCCAATATATCGTATAAAGGAATCATCTATTTTTGTAAGGTCGTTGCTTACCACATACATATCCGTAAATACGATAGCTGGTTTATCACTTTTTTGATTATTAGCCTGCTCCATTTCAAGCAATGCATCCATACTTTTTTCTATTTTGTCCTGAAGCCACACATCATCCTGGTCACACAATAGATAATAGTCTGCCTCCACCTCTTTTAATAGATAAATAAAATTGGTTTTAGCCCCTCCTGTGGGCTGCCCCTGTAATATCTCTATTCTGTCGGGGTACTTGCCCTTGTATTCATTTAAAACCTGAATGGTATCATCAGTAGAGCCATCGTCATGAATCACCAGTCTAAAATTTTGCCTGGTCTGGGAAAACAGGCTATCAAGCTGTTGTCTTATATACTGCCCACCATTATAGGTAGCCATAAGTACCGCTATATCCTTCATTGCATATCTCCATCATCTGTTAAAACCATATCTGGTTTTAGTAACTTTTTTAAATCTAATATTGGCAAGAAAAATATTAAGATTCGCTAATGAGCAGCCTATTTTACCAAGCAATCCGCTGGTTCTAAACTGTGCCTTGTATGTAATCATCTCATGAAGTGTGACAATGTCATCCTTTTTAAAATAATCGCAATCATATAAAAGCTCTATAAAGTCATAGACAGAGGCATCGGTGGCACTGGTATCGGCAGACAGATTTTTTCCTGTATAATTATGTATGTATTCTGGTGCTTTCAAAAAGCATGCCTTTTTACCCTCTGCCATCATGAGCAGCCACAGGTAGTAATCATCAGCCCCATTTACTCTCACCAGATTTTCTTTCCAATAATCAGGAATACTGCCGGCATTTATCAAACACTGTCCAGGAGAAATTATCTGAATCCCCACCTTTAAATAGGTCTGTAAGTCCCATACCAGCTCCCAGTGTTTTTCAGTTCTGTACCAGTTTAGATAAGAACCATCTGCCTGCATAAGCTTGGCATTTGCTATGACAATATCACATCCAGAAGCAGACAGAGTCTTTGCCATTTTAGACAGGGCATCCCCTTCAACTAAATCATCCTGATCCAAAAACATGATGTAGTCGCCGCTACAATGCTTTAAACCATTTACACGGCTGGAATGTATGCCCAAATTTTCAGGATTGGTAAACACCTTTATATAGTTTTCTTCATTTAAAGGAGTCTCAAGCTTCTTCCATGGACTGTCATTCACAAGCACTACTTCCAGTTCATGACCATTTTCCTTTAAATGCTTCCTGTTTGATTCCATGCAGTTTATGTATTGCTCCATAAAATCCTCTCCCTCATAAAAGGGAGTTATAACCGAAATTTTCATTAATTCGCCCTTTACATACTGGTCTTATATTTTTTCCCTAAAAATTTTGCCTTTAAAAACAAGGCTATTTTTTTAGGCCAATTTATTTTTTCCATATCCATCACAGGGCATTCTACGAGAGATAGCCCCTCAGCCTGCTTTTTTTCAACCCAAACATTGAACAGAATTTCGCTGACTCTTCCAAACAGTCTGGCTGAAAACGCATCTAAATTGCCTACATCTATTTTTCCTTCAAGCTCCTGCAAAATATCAAAAAGCCAGGTGCAGTACTCATCCAATTCCTTCTTTGGCATAATTGCCATGTTAAACATGTATCCCCAGGACCTTGCGTACACCTTTACCAATGCCTGCATATAATCAGGATAACGCTTTCCTATTATCTCTTTAGCCAAATCCAAATGAGAGCCGTCCAAGGTGTGCATGTAATGACTATATAGGCTTTCAATATAATAATGTCTTTTTTTAGGAACTACAATATCTGCTCTTTTAAGCAGTGCCACAGCTTCATCATGAGACAGCACCGCTGAGAATGCACCATACTTTTTTCTGAAGCTTTTGGATTTCATAGTAAAATACCTGCGATAATGCACAAGGCCTATTGCATCAGCTTGAATATTTTTCCAGGCAAAATACAAACCTGTCAATTCGCAGTAATATGGATTTTTCAGGGAAATGTTGTCCCCCTCATCATCTCTTAAAATAAATCCTGTGTCCTGATACCCCAAGGGTGTTTTAGCCCCCTTGCACTCCTTTAATGGTATTTGCTTTTTACCTGCCGCTCCAACCTGCAGAGGAATATAATCTGAATCCTCAGCAACCTGATACGGCTTATGGCAAGCGATAATTATTTTTATATCCAAAATAAACTCCTTACATATTAAAAGGGGCACCCTAACAGGTGCCCTTAGCTTTTAAACAAATGTGAAAATTACGAATCCTCTTCGTCCTCTTCATCTGCGATAGCTGCAGCTGCTCCAGAAACTGCGGAAACCACAGCAATCACAGCAACAATTATCACTAATAAAATCAATACAAAAAAGAAAATTAAAAACCCCTGCTCTGTCATCCTTAACCTCCTCTTATATGAATGAGTCTATTATAACTCAGGTATAATTCAAACGCAAATCCTAGCGATATTTACCATATTTCTTTTTGTGCTCATCTTTTTCCATGTACATCAGCTTATCTGCTCTGGTAAACACGTCGTTGTATTCTTTGTCAGAATCATTATCATAAACGGCAAGACCCATGGAGGCTGAAAATCTCTCATATTCTTCTTTGCTTTCATCCTCAAATGCTTCTGTAAAACGATGTTTGGCACGGCTATACAGCTCGGCTCTTCTTTCGAAATCGTCACCATTCAAGTAAACAACAAATTCATCCCCACCTATTCTATATACAGGAGAATGTTCGAATACCTTGCAAATGATTTCGCAAACGCCCCTGATGTAAATGTCCCCTTTTTCATGCCCGTATACATCATTAATCTTTTTCAGATTATTGGCATCAACCATCACTACACCAAATTGGTAGGATTTATCCTTCGCTATCAGTTTTTCGATTTTTTGAATCTGATTATCATAGGCTTTTTTAGAACCTACTCTTGTCAATGCGTCCTTATATGCCACTTCAGAAATTTCCTGTATTTCGTCCTTGCTCTTGGTGTAGTTTGACATATTGAACAGGTTTTCCTTGGCTATAACCATTGAGGCTCTGTATAATATTTCCACTTCATTTTTTGTGGAAATGTTTAGATTTTCAAAATCGCTCAGTCCCGCATATCTGTCCTGCTCTGAATCACGCTTCAGATGCAAAATGCATTTAACCATTTTTTCTATAGGATTCAGCATGTCTTTGTATATAACAAACATGATGTAAGCCCAAATAGGAATCATGATTAGTACTGCAATACCCATAATGCTGTAAATAAATCTTTGATTATTCTGGCGTATTGCATCCATGGACATATCCACAGCAACACTACATGCATAGTTGCCGTCTTCATCAAAAACCGGGGTAATAACTGTAAGTACGTATTCATTGTCCTCGTAAAAAGGATCTATCAATGTGCCTTCTGAGCCTGTGGTGAGAGCTTCTACCTTTTCCTTAAATGGTCCTGTGTATTCGTATACAGTTCCAATAGCTTCCACGCTCTCTTGTAAAGGTGGGTTGGTATATTCTTCATCTAAATCCATGACTACTATTCCACCTTCATCTGTACACACCCACACATACATGTATTTTATATTTGGATAATTATTTTTTATTCCGTAGAATTCCTTGATTACCTCATTGTATTTTTCAGATTCAAATCCTTTTTCCAAAAATTCATCCAAATATTCTGTGGGAAAAATATCCGACATAAGCCCAGTGGCACCCATACCAAGTTGTGTGCTTTGCTCTATCATTTCCTTTTCGAATTTCTGAAATGTAATCTGCGCCACCAAAGCAAGTGTAATAAGCATTCCAAGAACTATCAACATTGGTAACTTGACAGCTATTAAATTCCTTTTCTTGTATTCTGTAGGCATGCAATCACCTCACAATAAATATTCTTTGACTATTATACCTATCATAACAAATGATTGTGGCTAAATTTTGTTTAATAGACAATTGTTGTAATTTTTTTTCTTTTTGGTATGATGTGATTATGGGTGAGAATATTAAGTTTTCCGTTATAATGCCTACATACGGAGTGGGCGACTATATTGGGGATGCTTTGGGGTGTCTTTCTATGCAAACCTATGAAAATTTCGAGGTTATCATAGTGGACGATTGCTCCCCAGACAATTCTGGTCAGATAGCTCGTAGCTTTACAGAAAAGGATGATAGATTTTTCTACATTAAACACGAGACTAACCAGGGGGTATCCTGCGCCAGAAATACCGGCATAGCTCGTGCCACTGGTGACTATCTGCTATTTCTAGACCCTGATGATTTATACGAAAGAGATTTGCTTCGGGTGTGTGCTGCGGCACTTGAAAGAAACCCAGTAGATTTACTGGTCTACAGCTTCACCGAAGATTATAGAACCCCAGATGGCAAGATAGATTTTATGAAGGGGATTACTTTGGATTTAATGGACTACGAGGACGATATGGTCACCACAAAGGATCCTGCCACCATTCATAAAATAGCTATGCAGATGGAAGAAATCACCATGCTGGGCTATCCATGGAACAAATGCTTTAAAGCAGACATCATCAAAGAAAATCACCTGGAATTTCAGCAGATTAAACATGTGGAAGACATTCTGTTTAATTGCGATTTCCTGGATTATACCACCTCGCTTACTGTTTTAAACGATGTGCTGTATCACTACAGAAATCAAGGGCAGAGCAGATTAACCGGTGGGGAAATAAATGACTATTTCAAATTGCAAAAAATCAGAATTCAAAGAATATATGACCAGCAGCAAAGCTGGAAGACCTGCGATTTTGATGCACTGGGCATATTATCAAAAGAATATTTCAGAAGTTTTCAGTCAGCTATGGTTCGCAAGCTGGAAAGCGGCATGAAAGGCGTGGACATCATCAAATGGTGCAACGAAGAGGCTGAAAGCGAAATCTACAACGAATTAAAACGTTACCTGCCAGAGGGTTCCACCACAATCAAGCTTTTATACAAGCCACTTACCGAAGGAATGTTTGGAACTGCTCTGCGCCGGGCAAGACTTATGAAGTACACCAAAAATCATTTTCCGGGTGTCTTCAATAGGGCAAAACAACTGAGATAATAAAAACGCTATCCTGTTACGCTTACAGCTACAGGATAGCGTTTTTTTACCTATGTGAAAATATACAGTTAGTGACAGCCGCCACCACAGTGACTGCAATCGCCGCCGCAGGCTGGGTGTTCGCCACGTTTATGAGCCTTTATCAAGGAGTAAACTATGCCTCCCACAATTGCCACTAAAATCAGAACTACTATTGCTGTTCCCATATCATATACCTCTAATTTACCTAATCCGCATGTTACGCTCTCAAGCCTTGGAAAACTCAGCTCGACAGCACGTCTCGCTTGAGTCTTTCCAAGAGCTTGATAGCTACATGCTCATCCCAAACGCTTGAGTTTTTCGAATAGCTTGATAGCTACCGACTCATCACACATTTCGCTTGAGCTTTTCCAAGAGCTTGATAGCTACATGCTCATAGCATAACGCATGAGTTTTCATGTAACGCCTGCCATAAACAGCTAGTAGGTAACAAGCTATTTATATTCTTAAGCTCGACATTCCTAGTCGAGCGAAGAATATTAATGCTTGTGACCGTAACTAGCGTCATACCTAGAAAATCTAAATTATTTATTATACTTATCCTTGCGGAATAATCCGTAGATAAGGCAGCAGATAGCTGCGATTCCAAAGATTGTTCCGAAGGTAAAGCCTTCCCCTGTAAAGACCTTGCCAACCTGGTAGATGATGAGTCCGATTACCCATGCGAAACCACACTGATATCCGATAGCTGTCCAGAACCACTTTGTGTTGTTCATCTCACGCTTGATTGCACCCATAGCTGCGAAGCAAGGAGCGCAAAGAAGGTTGAATGCAAGGAATGCCATACCTGATGCATCTGTAAATGCTGCACGCATTGTCTCGTAAACATCACCTGATGCACCGTAGATGATAGCAAGTGTACCAACGATGTTTTCCTTGGCAACAAGACCTGTGATAGAAGCAACTGTTGCTTCCCAATCGCCAAAGCCAAGTGGAAGGAAAATCCAAGCAAGACACTTACCAAGACCAGCAAGGATTGAATGATCAATCTGATCTTCCTCAAGCATTGTGAATGCGCCATCAACAACACCGAAGAATGTACAGAACCAAACTACGATTGTTGAAAGTAAGATGATTGTACCAGCTTTTTTGATAAATGACCAGCCACGCTCCCACATGCTGCGGAGTACGTTACCAACTGTTGGCCAGTGGTATGCTGGAAGCTCCATAACGAATGGTGCTGGGTCACCAGCAAACATCTTTGTCTTCTTGAGCATAATACCTGAAACAATGATTGAGAAAATTCCAAGGAAGTAAGCTGATGGTGCAACCCAAGCTGCTCCACCGAAAATAGCACCTGCTACCATTGCGATAAATGGAAGCTTAGCTCCACATGGAATAAATGTTGTTGTCATGATTGTCATCTTGCGGTCTCTATCGTTTTCGATAGTACGTGATGCCATGATACCAGGAACACCACAACCTGTACCGATAAGCATTGGAATGAATGACTTACCTGAAAGACCAAACTTTCTGAAGATACGGTCCATGATGAATGCAACACGTGCCATGTAACCGCAAGCCTCAAGGAATGCAAGGAAGATGAAAAGTACAAGCATCTGTGGAACGAAACCAAGAACTGCACCAACACCTGCTACGATACCATCAAGGATAAGTCCCTTAACCACATCGTTGCAATTAATTGCATCAAGACCAGCTTCTACAAATACTGGAACACCAGGAATCCATACGCCATAGTTTGCTGGATCTGGCTCTTCATTAGCCTCTACATAAGCTGCAGCTGCTGCATAATCATCTAATGTTGCTGTCTCATATTCAACGGCTGCTGTTTCCTCATCCTCTACAGGATATTCGAAATCACCTGTAGGCTCTGTGCCGTTTTCTTCTACATATAAATCATATCCATCAACGATAAGCTGATT
>CAMNPQ010000029.1 GCA_946548305.1 uncultured Pseudobutyrivibrio sp. | reverse complement strand
GCACCTTTGCATCCGCTTTTCGGTTGCTCACCCGCTCCAAAAGTGCGATACTTTCTGTATGCATAGTATGCCCGAACTGATCGCAGACCGTGTATCGTTTCAAATGATAACCATGCTCTTCAAAGTGTTTGAGGTCCCGGGCTAGGGTGGCACTGTCGCAGCTGACATAGACGATGCGCTCAGGTGCCATGGCAATCATAGTATCTAGGGCAACTACGTCGCAGCCTTTACGTGGCGGGTCCACCATAATGACGTCTGGGTGAGACATCTTCTCGTAGATTTCTGGGAGTACCACTTCCGCTTCGCCGCAGTAGAATTCTGCATTGGTTAGCCCATTTAATGCTGCATTAGCCTTGGCGTTTTCAATGGCCTGTGGCACAACCTCGATTCCAATTACGCGGGCAGCGTGCTTTGCCATGGATAGGGAGATAGTGCCAATACCGCAGTACAAATCCCACACATCCTCAGTTCCATGCAAATCAGCATATTCTAAAGCCTTACTATAGAGTCGCTCCATCTGGTCATGGTTCACCTGATAGAATGAATTAGCACTGATATCGAATGCGATTGTATCTCCATTTGTTAGTGTAATAGTATCTCTGATTGCTTCTTTGCCATAAAGCACCTTAGTTTCATAGCCCATGATGACATTATCACGACGGGTGTTGATGTTAAGCACCAGTGATGACAGAGAAGGTTCCACGGCTTTCACGTGAGAAACCAGCACATCCACTTTTGGCAGCAAATCTCCATTTACTACCACGCAAACCATGGTCTCACCTGTAGCCTTGCCTTCACGAACAAGGACATGACGGATTAGCCCCTTTCCGCTTGCTTCATCATAAGGTGAAACACCACATTCCTTCATATAATCTATTACCGCATATACGATATCCATACTCTTCTTAGAGCAAATCTTACAATCATCAGACGGCACAATTCTGTGGCTTCTGGCACCGTAAAAGCCTGCAATGATATTGCCATCCTTATCCATTCCAATAGGCACCTGAGCCTTGTTGCGATAGCGAAATGGGTCACTCATTCCCATAATAGGCTCACGGATGGAATCCACATAGGCTCTGTCATAACCACCTATTTTCACCAGATTATTAGCCACAATACTGTCCTTGAGCTCCAGCTGCTTGTCATAGGAAACCTGCATAATCTGGCATCCACCGCACTGCTTTGCAATGGCACAGGCTGGTGCTACTCTAAAAGGCCCAGCGGTAACAACCTCCTTCAACGCCCCAAAGCAATATGTCTTTTTCACCTTTGTAATGATGACGTCGCACACATCACCTACCACTGCGTCTTTGACAAAAATGGTCACACCATCAGTGTGACCAATTCCTGCTCCCTCAAGGGACATATCCTCAATTGTTAATCTTACAATATCGTTTTTATTCATTAATTTTTTCCTGTTCTACGGATATTTGAATCAAGGAGGCGGTTAAATCCCTGCCATGTCAGATTGTTCTCCTCCACATTTTCAAGTGCTTCATAAATAGTCTCCATCTTTGCATCAATATTATCTGCAAAAGAAAGAGCTATAGCCTCAGCAATAGCTGGCTTCTTTGGCGAACCGAATTCAAGCTCTCCGTGATGAGACAAAATGCAGTGGATTAATTCCTTGCGCTTCACCTCCGGAAAATCTGAAATATCATCAATTGCCCTGTCCACCATGTTTGCCCCTACATAGATGTGTCCTAACAGCTGTCCTTCATCTGTGTAATCATTTCTAGGAAAATCAGACAGCTCTCTCACCTTTCCTATATCGTGGAAAATAGCAGCTGTAATAAGCAAATCTCTATCTAAAAATGGATACTGCCTGCTAAAATAATCGCAGTTTGTTGCTACAGAAAGTGTATGCTCCAAAAGTCCTCCAGTAAATCCATGATGAACGGATTTCGCTGCTGAATGTGCTTTGAATTCCTCTATAAAATCCTTATCGTCAACAAAGTATTTTTTCAGCAAGGCCTTCATATAAGGTGCGTTGATGGAATTGATAAGTTCCATCAAATCATTCCACATTACTCCAATATCTTTTTTGCTGGAAGGAATGTAGTCAGATATCTCAAATTCTCCTGCGTTAGCCTTGCGCAGCCTTTTTATATTAAACTGCAAAGCACCGTTCCAGCTGGTGATATCACCTGTGACAGTGATAAAATCCAGTTCATCATAATCGCTGATGCCCTCAGAATCCACATCCCAAATTTTGGCATCTATTGTGCCTGTCTTATCACACAAGGTAAGGGATTCAAATGCCTTTCCAGTCTTTGAAATGCCCTGCGTTTTTTTCTTACATAAATAAGTCTCTGTTCCTCTGTCTCCCTCTTTAAGGGTGTTAATATATTTCATTTATTTCTCCATTCTAAGGCTTTTTTAGCCCAAACTCTTAACTATTATACGAAAATCGGTTGTGATAATCAATGCGAATCCCATGAGCGAAAATATAAATTATTTCTGCTTTTTTCATTTATTTTCGCACTTCTTATATGGTAGGATTTTCATTAAGAATAAAGGGCATAAACTCCCTAATTAGGGAAGGGGTTAGGAGAAAAATATGAATAGGACAAAACTATTTTTGCAAGTTAACGGATTGCTCCACGGGGGTGACTACAATCCAGAACAATGGCTAGACAGACCAGACATATTAGAAAAAGATATGGAGCTTATGAAAAAAGCCCATATCAATTCTGTCACTATGGGTGTATTTTCCTGGGCTGTACACGAACCTACTGAGGGAAATATAAATCTAGACTGGCTAGAAACCATAATGAACAGACTCTACGAAAACGGCATCTACACAGTGCTAGCCACACCTACTGGTGCCCGCCCTGCATGGCTGGATGAAAAATATCCATCTGCCATGAGGTGCAATGAACTAGGTGTGAGAAACCACCACGGTTTTAGGCACAATCACTGTATGCAGTCATTAGAATTTCGCGAAAGAGTTGGCATAATAGACGAAGCCTTGGCAAAAAGATTCGCTGGTCATCCTGCACTTCTCATGTGGCATATTTCTAATGAGCTGGGTGGCTACTGCTACTGCGACACCTGCAAAAAAAAATTTCAGGAATGGCTTGCCGATAGATACGACCATGATATTGAAAAGCTAAACAAAGCATGGTGGACCACATTTTGGTCCCATAAATACAACAGCTTTGACCAGATTGAGCCACCCTACGCTAATGGTGAAACCTGTGTTTTAGGTCTCAATCTTGATTGGAAACGTTTTTCCACCTGGTCTGCCACGGATTTCATGAAATATGAAATTAAGGTGCTGCGAGATTCTGGTGCAACTGAGCCCACCACCACCAATTTCATGGAGATGTTTTACGACTATGATTATCACTACATGAAGGATTTCATAGATGTTATCAGCTGGGACAACTATCCTGAAATGCACAACAATTGGCAGACAGATGCCGACCAGCTATTAGAACGCAGCTTCAATCATGCACTTTTCAGGAGCATGAAACCATCGCAGCCTTTTATGATGATGGAATCCGCTCCCGGGCTTGTAAACTGGAGACCTTATAACAAATACAGAAGACCTGGTGTCCACAGGCTCATTTCCATGCAGGCTATCGCCACAGGCTCAGATACAGTTCAGTATTTCCAAATCAGAAAAAGCCGTGGTTGTTCCGAGCAGTGGCATGGGGCAGTGATTGACCATATTGGAACTGACGACACCAGAGTATTCAAAGAAGTAGCAGCTCTTGGAGCTGACCTTGCTGCCATTTCGGAAGTCCAAGGCTCTGTAGCTTCCAACCAGGTGGCTATTTTGTTTGACTGGGATAATCGCTGGGCTATTGATGATGCCTGGGCACTGTCAAATGAAACAAAAAATTTTGATAAAACCTGCATGAGTATCTACAACGAATTTATGAGTCTTGGGGTAGAGCCAGACATTATATCATCAGATATGGATTGGAGCAGCTATAAAATAATCTGTGCTCCTATGCTTTATGTGCTGCATGACGGTATCGGTTCTAAGATAGCTGATTTTGTAGAACATGGGGGAGAATTTATGTCTACCTATTTCACAGGCTATGTGGACAAAACTCTCCTTGCCAATCTAGGTGGTTTCCCGGGAGATGGTTTGGAAAAAGTGTTTGGGCTTCGTTCAGAGGAAATAGATACACTTTATCCTGATGATAAAAATCACATCACCGTATTTGACAAGACAGGAAAACCGTCTTTTTCAGTTGAAGTCAGTGATTATCAGGAGCTACTTAGAGATGTTACAGCTGAGGTACTTGCAAGCTATGATGAGGACTACCTCAAAGGAACACCAGCTATAACCAAAAATTCTTACGGACGGGGACATGCATACTATGTGGCATGCCGCACCAGCCAATCGGATATTGAATTTATCTACAGAGAAATGCTGGAAGCCAGCAATATCGCATATACGAAGTTGCCTACAGGAGTTGAAAAACATTCCAGATATACAGAGGAATTCCGATATGATTTTTATCTAAATTGCGACACTAAACCAGTCACCATTCCAAATGTAAATGGTGTGGATATACTTACAAATACTTCAATTGAAGACACCCTCACCCTGGATGGCTACGGCATAGCTGTAATCAAAAATCATCTGTAAAAGAAAAGCTAGGTGAGCCTTTAAATAAGGCTTCTCACCTAGCTTTAATTTTTATTGAAATGAACTGTCTGTTTCAAATTTGCCTTCGCCCCAGTATACTGTCTCATTAGGGTCTTCCATAGAATCATACAGCTTTGAAGCGATTTCCCCAGCAGCGTCCCAATCACCAGTATCAGCTATTTTTCCTGAATCAGACTTAAAAGTGATTGTTGCATATACTGGCATATTCTCCTGCTCTATTATCATATTTCCATTGTAAAAAATGTCTTCGAATTCTTCTTGTGTATAGTCACTGCCGAATTCTTCGTTGTAGCTGGTTCTCAGGTCGTATGTAATATCCTCATCTCCAGAGCCTGCCAGCCCATCATTGTAGAACATATCAAGGCTGCCATCCTCGCACACCTCTATATATGTCAAATGATAACTTATTCCATCAGCAAAGGTGTAGCCCTTTTCTCTGGCTTCAATCATCATTACGTCTTGTCTATCTGGTAGACTAAGTCCAGAAAACAAAATTTTATGCTCATCATCAAATCCAATAAAATCTGATATGGTTACGCTATCCGTCACCACCACATTTCCATTTTCATCCACTGACAATGAATCTACTTCTAATGTGTTGCTTGCTCCATCATAATTTACAGTAGTTAGACCGTCATTTACTGTACTGTATTGCCAATACAAAACTCCGCTTTCAGATTCAATAATGGCATAAAGACCTGCAGTCTGGTCATAGTTGCCATTCATCTTAAAGGTTGTTCCCCCAAGCTTGTTGAGGCTGTTAATATATTCTGTGAATACTGCCTCTGTGTCCGCTGGCTCTTTTTCATTCTCAGAAGGCTCTTCTGCCTCTTCGGTAGCCTCAGCCTGAGTCTCTTCTACCATAGCTTCTGCAGTAGACTCCGTAGAAGCTTCCTCCTTAGAAGTACCAGCGCAAGCTGTAAAACACAAGCTTATTCCTGCCATCAGTGCCAATAAAACCATCCTATTCATAACTGTTTCTCCTAGCTTTACATATTTCTGTTTAAAGATACCACAAGCACATCATCGCTATCATCTTCTTTTACGAAGTAGTCCGTTATTTCCACTCTGCGAAGCTGCCCGTCGTCTCCTTCTTGTATCACTCTGATTTCCACTTTGTCAGTGCCCTTTTCATATTCCTTTAAAAGGTTCTCCCTTGAAAAAGTATCTACGAAAAGCTGTTTGTCCATCTCATGTATTGTGGTAGCCCCTGATTCAATCAGTTCATCAAATGTGCCTGCCACCTTACATTTTGTGGATGTAAAATCCTTGTAGGTCAAAAAACTGTATGTATTCTTTGTAAGATTACCAAGTATCATCAATGGGTACTGTTTAAATAATGCCTGAGATAGAAGTACATTGATGTTGATACTTTGTGTGTCTTTTTCCTTTATTTCCACTATATATCACTCCCTTTACATCTAATAAAGGCACAATCTAATATACTGCTTATTGATAAAAAATGCAAAATTCCATTATCAGACCTATTTAAAAGTAACTATGGTAACCCCGGCATCACCTTCACCAAATTCTCCCAGATGGAATTCAGCTACATTTTTGCACTTTCTCAAATACTGCTGCACTCCTGCACGCAGTGCGCCAGTACCCTTTCCATGTACCACCCGCACTGATGTCAAATGACTGATGTAGGCATCATCCAGATATTTTTCCAGCTTAGCAACGCCTTCATCAACAGTACAGCCTAAAAGATTAATCTCAGGGGATATGGATGCTGATTTGTTAAATCCGCCATAGGTCATGTTTTTGACCCTTGTTCCCTTTTTTGGAACAAACTTGTCCTCCTCTTCTATAAGTACCAAATCTTTTATATTGACAGTAGATTTCATGATACCCATCTGAACTGTCACATCACCCTTGGCATTAGGCAGGGTACACACATTTCCTGTGAGATTCATGGACAGCACCTTTACCTTATCTCCTATTCTAAGGTTTGTTGGCACATTAGTGTTTTCCTTGACCTCCACCTTTTCCTTGGCTTTACTCTTTGATTTGTTGATGCCTTTTCCAAGAGCTGCACGTTTTGCCTCCATTGCAGAAATATTGCCGCCGCCTTTTCCAAATTTGTTAAAGTCACGGATTGTTTCATCTGCTATGTCTTTTGCTTCCTGAAGAATAGCTGCTGCATCCTCATGAGCCTGGCGAATCAATTCTTCCCTCTGGCTCTTTATCTTTTCCTCTTTTGCAGATGCTGATGCAAGCTTGGTCTCAGCTTCCTTTAGTGCTGCCGCAGCCTCCTTTGCATCTTCCTCCACCTGATGACGCTTTTGTTCAAGGTCCACCATTAAATCTTCAAAGGATTTGTCATCAGCGGACAGTCTTCCCTTGGCATCCTGAATCAAATCCTCTGGTATGCCCAGCTTTGAAGATATTGCAAAGGCATTTGATTTACCAGGAACACCTATTATCAAATGATATGTTGGGCTGAGTGTTTCCAGTGAAAATTCGCAGGATGCGTTTTCTACTCCCTCTGTGGAAAGAGCGTACACCTTTAGCTCGCTGTAATGGGTGGTTGCCATGGTGCGCACATCCAGTACATGAAGCCTGTCTAAAATGGATTGTGCCAAAGCTGCACCTTCCTTTGGGTCAGTTCCTGCACAAAGCTCATCAATCAGTATTAAAAACTGAGGCACTTTTGTGGCTTCTGCCTTGCCTCTAAGAACCTTTGAATGGACAAAATCCTTTGAGTCCTTTTGAAGCTTTTCTTCTGTCTCATGGGAATAGTTTCCACTATTGATAGCCTCTAAAATGTGGACAATATTCACCATGTGAGATGAAAATGTGGACAATGACTGCTCAATGGACTGCTCATCACCTATATCTGCATATACATCATCAAATACAGCTATCTGGCTTCTGTCCTTGGCTGGAATGTGTAGCCCTGCCTGAGCCATCAGCGTCAGCAAACCACAGGTTTTCAGTGACACTGTTTTACCACCTGTGTTTGGACCTGTTACAAGCAGCAGATTGTAATCCTCACCTAATTTGATATCTGTTGCAACCACTTTTTTAGGGTCAAGCAAAGGGTGTCTTGCCCCACGAAGATTTATTATGCCTTTTTCATTAAACTCTGGATTGCTTGCATTTAATTCTATGGCAAATCTGCCCTTTGCCAATATGAAATCTATTTCTGTAAGCAATTCGTAATTACGAATTATTCCTTCTGATTTTTCTGCGATTTTATTTGAAAGGTTGGCAAGAATTCTGGCTATTTCATCCTGCTCTCTCACCTGCAATTCTCTCAGCTCATTGTTCAAATCCACTGCCTGCATAGGCTCAATAAAAAATGTGCTGCCTGTGGATGACTGGTCATGCACCATACCTGGCACTCTGGATTTGTAGTCGGCTCTGACTGGCAAACAGAATCTGCCTCCCCTGACAGTTACTACAGGCTCCTGGAGATATCCTCTGGTGGTGGAATTATTAAGCATTGCATTCATCACACTTTTGATTTTGTCATTGGTGCGCTTCATTCCCATTCTAATGTCAAAAAGTGCTGTGCTGGCGTCATCAGCAATGGTTTCCTCATCAATGATGCAACGGCGTATCTCGTTTAAAATACCCACTTCTGGTGATAACCCATTGAAATAAAAGGTAAGAGCGTCTTCCTCCTCCATTTGCTTTCCATAGGCTGCCACTCGCTTTGTCACCTCTAGGACACTGGCAACCGCAAGTATTTCATCAATAGCAAGCGTAGAGCCTAAATCAAGTCGTGCCAAAGAAGGGCGCAAATCAGTGGTTCCGCTTGCACTCACATCCGAATATTTTATCAATCTGTTAAATGCACATGCAGTCTCCTGCTGCATCACCTTTATTTCCCCTATATCATTTATAGGCAATAAATTAAGGCATCTAAGCCTGCCTGCATCACAGGTGGCAAACTCGGACAGCCTTTTGATTATTTTGTCGTATTCAAGTGTTTTTAAAACCTTTAAATTCATTCAATACCTCTAAATAGGCTGGGCAACTATTGTCACCCAGCCCATATATTACTTGTTTTTAATTTCTATATATGATTTTACCACCTCAATCAGCTTGTCATAGTCCATAACTCCTGTATCAAGGCAAAAATCATAATTTCTGGCATCGTTCCAATCGTGTCCAGTGTAGTAACGATAATAATCGGCACGATGCTTGTCGATGTCATGCATCCTCTTTATCAGCTCCTCGTCTGTACCACTCACCTGCTTGCGAAGACGCTCTAAGCAATCTTCCTCAGATGCGTAAAAGAAAAGAGAAAGCACATACGGTCTATCCTTTAAAATATAATCTGCGCAACGTCCAACAAAAATACAGCTACTGGTGTTTGCTATTCTTTTGATTACATCTGCCTGCAATTCAAACAAATTATCATCAGATGTAAATGCAGAATACTCTGGCGTAAGTGGCATACCCTTATATTTGCCCTTAGCCGACATAAAGATTTTTCTCACATGTTCATCAACTTCGCCAAACAGTTCCTCATTGATTCCACTCTGGTCGGATGCCATACGAAGGATTTCCCTGTCGTACACGGGAAGTCCCAATTCCTTTCCCAGCTTTTTCGCTAAGGTAAGACCTCCTGACCCATAGCTTCTTGCAATTGTGATTACTAGCTTTTTGTCTTCCATTGAATCGCACCCCCTATTTATTCGCCTAGGTACGCCTTCTTGATAGAGTCATCATTCATAAGATTTTTTGCATCTCCAGAAAGGACAATATTTCCTGTTTCCAAAACATACGCCCTGTCTGCAATTGCCAGTGCTTTTTTCGCATTCTGCTCTACTAAAAGAACTGTCGTACCCGCGTCAGAGATTTCCTGAATGATTTTAAAAATCTCGTCTACATATATAGGAGAAAGTCCCATGGATGGCTCGTCCATCAGCACTATTTTAGGCTGGCTCATCAGCGCACGCCCCATAGCAAGCATCTGCTGCTCGCCTCCTGACAGTGTACCAGCCAGCTGATTTTCACGTTCCTTTAGCCTTGGGAAGCTTTCATACACTCTTTCAAAAGCATCCATAATCTCCGACTTGTTACTTCTAGTATAAGCCCCCATTTTCAAGTTTTCAAGCACTGTTAATCCAGCGAATACTCTTCTGCCCTCAGGCACATGCGCCATACCCATAGATACGATTTTATGTCCAGGAATCTTTGTGATATCCACGTCATGAAGCATGACTTTTCCACTCACTGGCTTCAACATTCCAGATATGGTTTGAAGGGTAGTGGTTTTTCCAGCACCATTAGCACCGATTAAAGCAATAACCTCTCCCTCATTTACCTCAAAGCTTATTCCCTTAAGAGCTTGAATCATTCCATAATTTACAACTAAATCTTCTACTTTTAACATATCATTCTCCTAAATAAGCCTTGATTACCTCTGGGTCATTAAGCACCGCTGATGTCTCACCAGCTGCCAGCACACGTCCGAAGTTTAACACAGTAAGCTTTTCACATATTCCTGACACCAGCTTCATATCATGTTCAATGAGAAGTATAGTCACACCAAACTCCTTGCGAATCAAAGCTATGGTATTCATCAAATCAGCTGTCTCGTTTGGATTCATACCTGCTGCGGGCTCGTCTAATAGCAAAAGCTTTGGGTTTGTAGCCAGTGCTCTGGCAATCTCTAACTGTCTTTGCTTTCCGTATGGCAGATTAGATGCCAACACGTCAGCTTCCTCATCAAGACCAAATACAGCCAGTATCTCCAAAGCCTTTTTATCCATTTCTTTTTCTGTAGAAAAATATTTAGGCAGGCGAAAAACTCCTGTAAAAGTTCCATATTCAAAAGTGTTGTGAAGACCGATTTTTACGTTATCCTTTACGGACTGATCACCAAACAGTCTTATGTTCTGAAATGTTCTGGCGATACCAGCTTTATTTATTTCTGCTGTGTGCCCGCCTGTTATGTCCTTGCCTGCCAGATGTATTTTGCCGTCTGTAGGCTTGTATATGCCTGTAAGCATATTAAAAACTGTGGTCTTTCCAGCACCGTTTGGTCCAATGAGACCGTACAGTTCTCCCTCTTCGATTGTGAGATTAAAACCATCTACAGCCCTAAGACCACCAAAGGAAATGCCTAGATTTGTAACTGAAAGTAAAGCCATTACTGCACCTCCTTATTCTTTTTGAATTTGCCTATAATAGCAGCTCCTGTCAGACCATGCTCTTCTCTGAATTTCAGTATACCTGGTGCCCAGTTGAAAAGCATCAACGCTATAAGCACGATAGAATATATGAGCATTCGATAGTTAGATAAGCCTCTGAGCAATTCTGGCAACAATGTGAGCACTACTGCAGCCACAACAGAGCCAGAGAAATTTCCAATTCCACCTAACACAACATATACCAGAATCATAATGGACATATTATATCCAAAGTTGTTTGTGGTAGCTGTGAGCGAATTGATATTGTGAGCATACAAAACTCCACCAACACCAGCGATTGCTGCTGAAATTGTAAATGCCACAAGCTTGTATTTTGTGATAGGCAAGCCCACTGTCTCTGCTGCAATCTGATTGTCCCTTATGGCTTTTACCGCTCTTCCTGTTCTGGAATTTACAAAATTGTGAGTGATAATCAATGATAAAATAAGCAAAAGTACTGCTATGGTAAATGTGGATTGGCGAGGTGTTCCTGTGATTCCCTGTGGTCCATTTATAAGCATTGTTCCACCTGGTTCCAATCCTAAGGACATCATATCCTTCATTGAAAAATGAATGCCATTTCCATCCATGCCAATGTACAAAACATTTATTACGTTTTTAATAATCTCTCCAAATGCAAGTGTTACTATAGCAAGGTAGTCTCCACTTAATCTTAAAACAGGGATTGCTATCAAAAAACCAAACAAGGCTGCTGCCAATGTGCCAATAACAAGTGCCAGTATGAACCTTGGTACATCTGGTATGGTTCCCTGAAATGTCTTTGAAAAAAAAGCCGAGGTAAATGCTCCCACGCACATAAAGCCTGCGTGTCCAAGGGAAAGCTCACCTAAATATCCAACGCATAAATTTAATCCAACAGCCACCAGTGAATAGGCGCACACTGGAACCAACAAACCACTCATTAATGAGCTGAGATTTCCTGTTTGCTCCATCACCTGCATGACAATGTATAAAACAAATATAGTGAGGATTGTTGTTATTAACTTTTGTGTAGATTTATTTAAATTCTTCATGTTCACACCTACACTTTCTCTTTAATCTGTTTGCCTAAAATACCTGTAGGCTTTACCAAAAGTACGATGATAAGTACAGCAAACACAATTGCGTCTGCCAATTGGCTGGATATATATGCCTTTGCAAGAATTTCAATGATGCCTAAAAGCAATCCACCAATCAGTGCTCCAGGTATTGAACCTATACCACCGAATACAGCCGCTGTAAATGCCTTGATACCAGGCATAGAGCCTGTATAAGGTGTGAGTGATGGGTATGAGCTACATAAAAGAGCACCTGCTATTGCTGCAAGACCAGAGCCTATAGCAAATGTCAATGAAATGGTGGCATTCACATTTATTCCCATAAGCACCGCCGCATCCTTGTCTTCAGAAACAGCTCTCATAGCCTGACCTGGCTTGGTATTTTTAACAAACCACATAAGTGCAAACATGATTATGAGACAGGTGATAATTGTGATGATGGCATTGCCTGTAATTTTCAGCTGTCCACCAGCCAAAGCTATACCCTGCCATTTGATAACGGAAGTAAATGACACAGGATTTGAACCAAAAATTAAAAGAGCCATGTTCTGTAAGAAATAGCTGACGCCGATTGCAGTTATTAATACAGCCAGGTTTGTTGCCCTACGCAGTGGCTTATATGCTATTTTTTCTATAATCATTCCAAGAGCAGTACAACAAACGATAGAAATAACTATAGAAACTATAGCAGGACTGCCAGTATTGGACATGCACATAAATACCAGATATGCTCCAACCATGATTACATCACCGTGGGCAAAATTCAGCATTTTGGCGATACCGTATACCATTGTGTAGCCTAAAGCAATGATAGCGTATACACTACCCAAGCTTAGTCCGTTAATTAAATAGGTTAAAAATCCCATGATAAAACTCGCTTTCCGTATAAATGTAAACACGATGCGGGTAACCCCGCATCGCCTTTGATGTCTAAAAATATATTAATATATTTACTGAACAGATACATATCCGCCGTTTTGGATGATAACAGCCTTTGGCTCCTTTGAAACCTCACCAGCTGCATTCCATGTCATGTTCTCACCTGTAAGACCATTGTAGTTTACATTCTGAATTGCTGAAATAAGAGCTTCGCAAATCTCCTCATTAGAAGCCTCTGGTGTAAGGTCAGCAGCCTCTAAAGCTTCCTTGATAATGTAAACTCCATCGTAAGCATCTGCTGCGAACTGGTTTGGTGTACCACCGAACTGCTCCTCATACTTTGATACAAAGCTCTGTGTTGCCTCATCCTCTGCATCTGCTGCAAATGGTGTAAGAAGATATACACCCTCTGCAAGGCTTACATCAAAGTTTTCAACACCAAGTAATCCATCGAAGCCATCTACACCAAACATTGTAGGTGCATAACCCATTTGATTTGCCTGAGTCAAAACGATTGAGCCTTCTGTATAATAGAATGGAAGGAAGAGAAGGTCTGCACCTGCATCCTTACATTTCTGTAGCTGTGTAGAAAAATCTGTCTTGTTGTCAGCTGTAAATGCTTCTGTTGCTACTATTTCAAGTCCTACATTTGTTGCCTCTGTAGCGAAGTTCTGATAAACACCTGATGAATATGGATCAGAGCTATCATAAATAATACCAATCTTTGTTCCAAGAGCATTTTCTGCTATGTAATCAGCTGAAACTGTTCCCTGGTTTGGATCTGAGAAGCAAATCTGGAATGTATTGTCATGTCCCTCTGTTACGCTTGTAGAAGAAGCTGATGGTGTAAGCTGGAAAATTCTGTCATTGTATGTCTCAGCTGAAACAGCTGCACAAGCTCCTGATGTAACAGTTCCTTCTAATATCTGCATGCCCCAATCCTTAAGTGTATTGTAAGCATTTACAGACTTCTGTGGGTCTGCCTCGTCATCCTGGAAGTTAAATGAAATCTGGTATCCATTGATACCGCCTGCTGCATTTACTTCATCTACAGCAATCTGAATAGCATTCATTACGCCCTGACCATACTGAGCTGCACCGCCAGTAGTAGGTCCGATTCCACCTATTCTCCATGTAAGCTCACCCGATGTGTCAACATTCTCAGGTGAAACTTCAGAGCTGCTGTTATTGCCGCAGCCTGCAAATAATGATGCTGCCATAGCAGCACAAAGACCTAAGCTAAATAATCTTTTCTTCATAATTTAGTCCCTCCTATTTGGCAAAAAGAGGCATGCGCTTTAATGCATTTTGCTTTCATTCTTTAACACTTTAAAGACTAAAACCCCTTATTTGCCAACTATAATAAAACTTATTAATTCAAGAGTCAATACTTTAATGAGTTAAAGTGTGATAATTCACAAATTTTTCCCATAGGTAGCTTATTTTCATCCAGTTTTAGTGGTCCAAAAGCTGTTCTTTTAAGTTCCAAAACCTCCTTGCCAACGGCAAAAAACATCCTTTTTACCTGGTGAAATTTTCCTTCATGGATGGTGATATAACAGGTCTTTCCCCCTGAATACTCAACCTTTGCCGGAGCTGTCAAATCTCCCTCGCCAATAGAAACCCCTGCTTCCAAAGCTTCTATATCAGATTTTTCCAGTTCCTTATCCAGGGTAACAAAGTAGGTCTTGTCCACATGCTTTTTAGGAGAAAGCAGCTCATGGGCAAGCTTTCCGTCATTTGTGATAAGAAGAAGTCCTGTGGTATCCTTATCCAGTCGCCCTACAGGGCTTAAGCCCCTTGGTGCATCACTGCATTGTTCATAAAAAACATCCATAACAGTTTTTTCTTTGCCGTCCTCTGTGGCTGTGATAACCCCTTTAGGTTTATTCATAATGTAATAAGAAAACTGCTTATACCTGTATTCCTTCCCCTGATAAGCAATCACCACAGTGTTTTCATCCACCTTTTCCTCTGGCTTGTTCCCCCTATTCCCGTCAACTAAAATAAGGCCCTTCTTTAGAAGAGCCTTTACTTCAGAGCGTGTTCCTATGTTAAGTTCAACCAGAAGTTTATCTAAACGCATCAATATGAAATTACCTCGTAACCAGTTTCTGTAACAAGCACCTGATATTCCCACTGTGCAGAAGGCTTGCCATCCAATGTGGAAACCTCCCAGCCATTATTAGGATCAGTTTTTATTTTCTGTGTACCCATATTAATCATAGGCTCTATTGTAAACATAAAACCAGGGGCTAACAACAGTTCTGTGCCAGGCAAGGTGTTATAACCCACCCATGGCTCTTCATGGAATTCAATACCAACTCCGTGTCCACCGATTTCTCTAACCACCTGATATCCATTCTCATGGGCATGCTTGCATATAGCCGCTCCCACATCACCTAAAAAGCCCCAGGGCTTTACCTGCTCTAAGCCTAAATCGCAGCATTCCTTTGTAACCTCAACCAGCTTTCTGGTCTCAGGTGCCACATCACCAATCATAAACATTCTAGATGAATCAGAAAAATAACCATCTAAAATGGTAGAACAATCCACATTTACAATATCCCCACTTTTTAAAATCACATCCTTTGAAGGATAGCCGTGGCAAACCTGATCATTTACAGATGTACACACGCTATATGGAAAGCCCTCGTAATTTAAAGGTGCCGGGATTCCTCCCATCTTTGTTGTAGTCTCGTAAACAATCCTGTCGATTTCTGATGTAGGCATTCCCTCGCAAATTGCCTCTGCAACTGCATCGAGACACGCCATGTTAATTACAGCAGATTTCTTGATTTTTTCCACCTGCTCAGGAGTCTTTATCATGTTGTGCTTTGGAACCTTATGCCCCTTCACTGCAAAGCTTTCAATTTTTCTATCAAAAGCCTCATGGCACTGCTTGTATTTACGTCCACTTCCACACCAACATGGATCGTTTCTGTTTAATTTTACCATTTGAAAAACCTTTCTATTCTTTATCCTTTTTCTTGTCCTCATCAGTTAAACCATTTATATAATTGAGTTTACTATGTCTAAGGGTGATATCACCTAACACCAGCCTATCCCAAAGCTTATCATTAACCTGGATATCATGCTCGGCTTCTATCTGAGAATAGTAATACCCATCATAATTATATGCTGCCTCGCTTGGTCCAAGCTCTCTTGCCAAATGATTCTGATACTTTTCTGCAATAGCTGCAATTCTGATTTGATTATTTATCGTTTCCTCATCACATGGCAAATGCTCAAGCTGAACATCTAGCATATCCTCCCAGAAATCAGTGGTGGAATAGGAAAGCTCCTGTTCCTCTGCTTCGGTCAACTCATCCATCCCCTCTTCTTTAGCCAACTCATAAAAAAGATGGTCATGGATAGCCATCCCTAGAACCACCTCTTTTGCCTCGGATTGAATGAATGTATCGTTGGTATGAAGATTCCAATAGTCCTTGGTGTAGTCTTTGTTGTAAATTCTAGCCTGCTCCTCCACTTTTCTTTCTTCGAACAGGATATAGAAGGCTAAATCCTCAAAAGTCACATTCTTTGAATCTATGGTAACCACAGTATCCTCCAAATGCTCCATATATTTTATTGGATTTCTACTGCCCTCCAGTTCAACAAATGCATAACCTAAAATAGCTATGCACACACCTATGGCTACTGGCTTTATCAGTTTTTTTATAATCATAATACCCTTCGTATAGTAATAATTGAATGGCAATTGATTGAGCGGTAATTAGTAATGCCTGTGGCTGTACTTTGTGCCTCCACAATGGTACCTCCACCTGCATATATTGCTACGTGTCCAGGGTAGCAAACTACATCACCGGGTTGAGCATAATTATAGCTTACCTCCTGACCCACACTCCTAAATGAGCCAGAAGTCATTCTTCCACCATAGGTTATTCCAAAATTAGCCAAAACCTGCTGTACAAATCCTGAGCAGTCGCAACCAGAAGTAAGGGAATTTCCACCCCAAACATAAGGATTGCCAACAAATTGCTGCGCATAAGAAACCACGCTGGAACCGCTTATACCTGTTCGATAACCAGGATTTAAATCTCCATTTACATTGTAGCTTGATGAAGCAGATGTCTTGGCACCACCTGAAGAGTTGCCATTTGCTGCGGCTGCTGCAGCTGCCCTTTGTCTGGCAAGCTCAGCCTCTCTTCTGGCGATTTCTTTGGCTTCCTCCAGCTCGGCATCCAAATCATCCATCTCGCCTCTCTTTTCGGTAATCAAGGTCTCCAAAGAAGCCTCCTGGGTTGCCAGTTCTTTTTTTGCCGATTGAAGTCCAGCTTTTTCTTCCTCCAAAGCTGCTGCAAGCTCTTCTATTTCTGCCTGAGTCGCCTCAAACTGCTCAAGCTTATCTCTATCATATTCATACACGCTATTGGCATACTCCAGTCTATTTAAGAACTGACTGATAGAGCCAGATTCCAGCAGCATCTCAAACACACTAGGGTCTTCCGTTTCATACATATATTTGATACGAAGCTTCATAGCCTCATACTGGGAGTCTCTGGCAGCCTTCGCCTCTACCAAAGCCGCCTCTGTCTCCACGATTTCAGCCTCCGTATCCTGAATAGCTGTCTCAATCTCAGCTATTTGGCTGACCAAGCTATACAAATCCGCATCCAAGGCATCTATCTCATCCTGCAGCGAATCCTGCTCTGCCTGAATTTCAGATATAGACCTGACTGCATTTGTCACCATGGAATCTGAAGCAAACACACACACCGCCAAAACAACACCTACAAGTGGCTTAAAAACTCTATTATATTTCATAGACATTATCTCCATATTTCCCCAACATCTAGTAAAATTTTTCATAATCTTCCTACATTATGATACAGTTTATCCTTAACCTTTTCAATATTTAAACTAACTATTCAGACTATCTTCACAAAATTACTATTCATGAATATACACAGTTTCTAATATGTGGATTTAGCAAAGAGTCTTCTAAGCCCGAAGCAGGGCTAACTGCAATAGCTAAAATGCACAGTCTAGGCTAGAGGCAGTGGTGCACTAATTGCATCATTGGAGAAGAATTGACGGTTCTCTTAATGCCACAAAACGAGCATAATTCACGTGTACTTTCATTGCTTTGACAATTCGAAGTCGCTGTGTGCATCGCACAGACACCTGATAGTTTACAAAAAGCAGGGCAATAATATTAGTTTAGTGTGTCTGTGAGATGCACACAGTGCCGACAGAATTGTCAAACTTTGAAAGAACACGTGTAATAAAAAAAGAACCACTGGCAAGCCAATGGTTCTAAAATCCATATTCAGTTTTAATCATAACTTCTAGTCAGCAAGTCTAGCAAAGCTTCATGCGGATTTCCTTAGTGATGATATCCGTGTAGCTGAAAGAAAGTAACTGCGATGGGCTAGTCTCTGTGTCGTCTACTAAAATAGTGAAAACACTTGGGTAAGCCTCCTGGATAACACCCTGCTGAATGTCAACCTTGTTACGTCCTCTGTCTAGCTGAATAACTACTCTGCTTCCGCATTGTGATCTTACTGAATCACGTACTTTGTCAAAATCCTCGCGCTCCATGATGTCTCCCCCTTTTCTAGCATTTGAATACCTTGGGGTATTCTTATGTCGTTGATGAAATTATATCACTTTTTGTGTATTTTGTCAAAAATTAACTTCGATTTTTTGAATAATTGCGATAAAATCAGTAAAGACTTCTGATATTTGTAAGGCTTATAATTCAAATTAAATGTAAATATAATCGTTTAATTATTAGAAACATTCATCATTTATGAGTATTTATTCATTAGGCTGGCTTTAAATGGGGCACGGCTAGCAATTGATAAATGCCTCTGTCTACTTTATAATGAGTGATACGAAAGTCGAGGGTGGCTTTTTCATTATTCAGATGAAATGTCTGATTACTTACATCATTT
>CAMNPQ010000028.1 GCA_946548305.1 uncultured Pseudobutyrivibrio sp. | reverse complement strand
GAAGGATGTTCTTTTTTATTTGTTTAATTTTCCGATAAAAATTTTACTCTAGCGTAGGGGAGTGCCAAAGAAATATATCCTTGCCGTGAAGAAATCACCCCCCGTTTAATCAGCCTGTCTCTGTATACAGAATAATTATTGGGTTTGTCCATTTGGCTTATTATGTCCTCTCGTTTATATTCTTCTTGATCAGTTAACAACTTCAATAGCTCTCTGTCCCCCTGGGCAAGTTCTTCCCAAATCTTTTCGTAGGAATACGCAAAAAGCTCTGACTTTAGTGATTGAAGAATTTCTTTCATGCTATCGTCTTTCCTCTTTTTGAAATAAAGTGCTCCAAGCTCTTGAAATGCATAGGGGTATCCCTTGGTTTCTTTTGCTAGCTGTTTTGCAATATCTATATCTTTATATTTTTTATACTTTTGAGTTCTCTTTATACTTTTTTATACTTTTTTCAAGAGAAGCGTTTTGAAAGGAGAAAAGTTTTGAGCGAAACAGTAAACAGAGAGTATAAGGATTGATGTGCCTAAGAGTGATTATGAGAAGTATTTACAGATGCTATAGGCACTGTCTTTGAGTTTGCCCAACAAGTCATCTAAAATATACTTAACATTCATTGCTTCATCACATTACCTTCAGATTGGATTGGTAAAAATATATCATCAAAACAAACCAAACCAAACGGAGGGGTAAAGATGAAATATAATTTAGTATCAAAATTATTGGCAGGTACACTTACAGCCACAATGCTTCTAGTGGGATGTGGCAGTCAGGAGGCAACAACATCTGAAACTACAGAGGTTTCTGATTCAGAAAATAGCACAGGAAACGAGACTGAGACAACTGGAACGTCTGTGGCACTTTCAAGAGAAGATATCACTACAAACGAGACAATTGAAAGCACAGAAGACAGTACCCATGCCATAGAAGTATCAGGAACAGAGGAAAGCTATAGCAACGTTGAAGTTGTTAAAACTGGTGATTCGGACCAAGGTGATGAGGCAGATTTCTATGGTGACAATGCAGCTATTTTCGCAACTGATGGAGCAACACTTGATTTGTCAGAAATAGTGGTTGATACCAATGGAACACATGCAAATGGTGTATTCAGCTATGGCGAAGGAACTACCGTAAATATTTCAGATTCTTATATTACCACTGCTGGAAACTGCTCTGGCGGTTTAATGACTACAGGCGGCGGTACAATGAATGCCACTAACGTTACAATAGAGACAAGCGGCAATTCATCAGCAGCTATCCGCTCAGATAGAGGTGGCGGAACAGTAAATGTTACAGGCGGCAGCTACACAACATCAGGAACAGGCTCGCCAGTAATCTATTCCACTGCTGATATTACAGTCAGTGATGCCAGCCTTACATCAACAGCATCTCAGGGTGTTGTAGTAGAGGGAAATAATTCTGCTACTTTAGAAAATGTAACATTAAACGCTGATAACAATACAAAGAATAGTGACAACTCTGATTATTACCAGGCAGTTATGATCTATCAGTCTATGTCAGGTGATGCCGATGAAGGAGAGGCAGAGTTTTCACTTATTAATAGTAGCCTTACAAATGAAACTGGAGATATTTTCTTCATAACAAACACAGTTGCAAATATCAATATTGAAAGCTCTACAATTGTCAATAATGATGAGGAAGGTGTATTGCTACGTGCTGCAACAGCTGGATGGGGCAGTGAGGGAAGCAATGGCGGACAGGTAAATGTATATGCTACCAGCCAGTCACTTGATGGTGACATGATTGTTGATGATGTTTCAGCTATGAACCTCTATTTGAGAAATGCCACAAATTATACAGGAGCTATCAATACTGATGGAGAAGCTGGAGAAGTGTATGTGGAAATCACAGACGGCTCTACATGGACACTTACAGGGGATTCTTATATCACATCCCTCAGCTGTGATGCCGATAGCATAGATTTAAATGGATACAAGCTTTACATAAATGGTGAAGAGTACACAGAAGGTAGCGAGTCTACAGGCGAAGCAATTGAGCTTACAAGTGGCACTGGCACAGGAGCACCTGATGGACAGATGCCAGATGGTGAGCCACCAGAAGGTGCACCAAATGGTGAGATGCCAGAAGGTGAAGCTCCAGAGGGCGCACCAAGCGGTGAAGCTCCAAGTGGCGAAGCTCCAAGTGGCGAAGCACCAAGCGGTGAGAAGCCAAGTGGTGGTGTACCAAGCGGCGAAAAGCCAAGCAACTAAGAATTGAACAATAAAAGAAAACAGCCTAGAGATAATTCTCTAAGCTGTTTTTTTATTTAGCACCAAGGATTTCCTTGGCATTTTTTATTCGCTCAGATGATGGACTTTCCACACCTTCCAGGCGGTAAGGGATATCAAGTTCAGCATATTTGGGGACACCAAGAGAGTGATAAGGTAAGACCTCCACACGCTCCACAGTTTTTAAAGTGTCTATGAATGCTCTAGTTCGGTGCAATAGTTCGTCATTATCGCTACCGCCAGGAACAAGCACATGACGTATCCAAAGAGTAACCCCCATATCAGATATTTCCTTTGCCATTTGAAGTATATTGGCATTATCCACGCCAGTAAGCTTTTTGTGCTCTTCCGGGTCGATGTTTTTGATATCCAGCATTACCGTATCAGTGACACTCATAAGCTCCTTCCATTTGCTGTAAAATGGCTCGGAGGTGCTGAAAGGCTGACCAGCAGTGTCGATACAAGTGGTGATACCCATTGCTTTGGCTTTCTTAAATAAGTCTAGAACAAAATCAATCTGGAGCAGAGGCTCGCCACCACTTACAGTGATACCGCCATCCTTTTTCCAGTAAGGCTTGAAACGAAGAGCTTTTTCAAGAACCTGATCAGCTGTGTATTCTTCACCTTGATGCTCGCCCCAAGTCTCAGGATTGTGGCAAAAGGCACATCGCATTCTGCACCCATTTAAGAAAATCAAAAAACGAACGCCTGGACCATCTACAGCACCGAAGCTTTCAAATTTATTAACGTACCCTATAATATCACTCATATCGTACCTCGTGTTAAAGACTGCGTTCTATAAAGATACTATAATTCATACGCAGACACGCTTTATGCAAGCATAGCTTGCTAGACCACACAAGTTGATTGCTAAAGCAATCATCCTTGTGGGAGTCATTTTTCGCTCTGCTTTTTCTACTTACGTTACATAAGATGCTGCTTTCGCACCATCTAAGTAACGAGTGAAAAAGAAGGTCTTATAGTTACTTATATATTTATTCACTTGAATCTTAGTTAAAATAAAAGCCTAGGTGGATAAGAATACATATTAAGCTGACCGTAAAGCACCGTCCCTACTTAGAGGGCATCGCAGATGGCCTCTTATGTAGGGCAACGAGTGCGACAAGAGCGAAAGCGTGTCAGCGAATATGTATCTTATACACCGTAGGCTGTAGTCTAGCCAAAGACTAACGGTTTAAAGAGCCTCATGGCATGTACGTGCGATAACGTCAAGCTGCTGCTCCTTTGTCAAGTCGATGAACTTAACAGCATATCCAGATACACGGATAGTGAAGTTAGCATACTCTGGCTTTTCTGGATGCTCCATAGCATCAATGAGTTTTTCCTTGCCAAATACGTTGACGTTAAGGTGATGAGCACCCTGATCAAAGTATCCGTCAAGAACGTTTACAAGGTTGTTTACACGTTCTTCCTCAGAGTGTCCTAAAGCACCAGGGTTGATTGTCTGTGTATTTGAAATACCATCAAGTGCCTCTTCATATGGAAGCTTAGCAACAGAGTTAAGAGAAGCGATAAGACCGCTCTTCTCAGCACCGTATGCTGGGTTAGCACCAGGAGAAAGTGGCTCACCAGCAGGACGACCGTCTGGAAGAGCACCAGTAGCCTTACCATAAACTACGTTTGAAGTAATTGTAAGGATAGATGTTGTAGGCTCTGAATCTCTGTATGTGTGGATGTGACGAAGCTTGCTCATGAATGTGCGGAGAAGCCATACAGCGATCTCATCAGCTCTGTCATCATCGTTACCGTAACGTGGGAAGTCACCTTCGATTTCGAAATCCTTTGTGATTCCGTCCTCATCACGGATAGCCTTAACCTTTGCGTACTTGATAGCTGAAAGTGAATCTACACAGTGTGAGAATCCAGCGATACCTGTAGCAAATGAACGACGTACGTGTGTATCGATAAGGGCCATCTGGCAAACTTCATAGTAATACTTATCATGCATGTAGTGAATCATGTTAAGTGCTCCAACATACATGTGAGCTAACCAATCCATCATCTGATCGAACTTGTGCATAACCTCATCGTAGTCAAGGTACTCAGATGTAACTGGTGTGTACTCAGGACCAACCTGGTCATGTGACTTCTCATCAACACCACCGTTGATAGCGTAAAGAAGACACTTAGCAAGGTTTGCACGAGCACCGAAGAACTGAAGCTCCTTACCTGTCTCTGTAGCAGATACACAGCAGCAGATTGAGTAATCATCGCCCCATGTAACTCTCATAACATCATCGTTCTCATACTGGATAGAAGATGTGTTAACAGAAATCTTAGCAGCGTACTTCTTGAAGTTTTCAGGAAGACGGCTAGAGTACATAACTGTAAGGTTAGGCTCTGGTGAAGGTCCCATGTTCTCAAGTGTGTGAAGGAATCTGTAGCAAGTCTTTGTAACCTGGTGACGTCCGTCAAGACCGATACCACCAACCTCAAGAGTAGCCCAAACTGGATCACCTGAGAATAACTGGTTGTAAGACTCGATACGAGCAAACTTAACCATACGGCACTTCATTGTGAAGTGATCGATGATTTCCTGTGCCTCAGACTCTGTGATTACTCCGTTTGCAAGGTCACGTGTAATGTAGATATCAAGGAATGTAGATACACGACCAACTGACATAGCAGCACCGTTCTGAGTCTTGATAGCTGCAAGGTAACCGAAGTATAACCACTGAGCAGCCTCCCTAGCGTTTGCAGCTGGCTTAGAAATATCAAAGCCGTAAGAAGCAGCCATTTCCTTCATGCCCTTAAGAGCATTGATCTGGTCTGTGATTTCCTCGCGAAGCTGGAAGTCATAACGTCTCATACCCTGACGATTTGTGTTTGCAAAGTCAATCTGCTTCTTCTCGATAAGGTAATCAATACCGTAAAGAGCAACTCTTCTGTAATCACCTACGATACGTCCACGTCCGTATGTATCAGGAAGACCTGTTAAGATCTTGTTGTGACGTGCCTTTAAAATCTCAGGAGTGTAGATATCGAATACACCCTGGTTATGTGTCTTATGATATTTTGTAAAGATTTCGTGAAGCTTCTCGCTTGGCTCATATCCGTACATCTTGCAAGACTGCTCAGCCATCTTGATACCACCGTAAGGCATGAATGCTCTCTTAAGTGGCTTGTCTGTCTGAAGACCAACAATCTGTTCTAAGTCTTTTGTCTCGTCAGAAATGTAACCTGGTCCATATGATGTAAGAGAAGAAACAACTTCTGTCTCCATATCTAAAACGCCACCCTTAGCACGCTCAGCTGCCTGGAGCTCCTGAAGCTTGCCCCAAAGAGTGTTTGTTGCCTCTGTTGGACCTGCCAAGAATGATTCATCTCCATCATAAGGAGTGTAGTTGTTTTGGATGAAATCACGTACGTCGATATTGTCTTTCCATACACGACCTACGAATCCCTTCCATTGATCGAAATCATGATTTGCCATTTTTTTCCCTTTCTTTATAAGAATATAAATGATTTGGTTTTGGTCAGTGGGGTTATGTAAGACCTACCAAGGACAGTTAGGAGAGTCTAACATCCTGACCAGTTAATACTATACCATAGGAATGATAAAAAATTAACAATGTATTCAAATAAAAACATAAAATAAATGCATTTATATAGAAACAAAAAAATGGCTGGCACACATAAAGTGTGACACAGCCATCATGTCCATCCTTTTGGAATCATGCAATGTAAGCTTCGCTTACTAGACCACAAAAGTTGGACACAAAAGTGTCCATCCTTTTGGGATCATGTTAAACAGTATCGAAATTTTGGAGAGCCTGAAGGCGAAGTTCATCAGGTATAGTGCTGGAGGTCTCTCCATTTTCTATTGTATTGACGGTATTTTCTGTTTGATTTGTCACTGCAAGCTTTGAAATATTGTCAGCTATGCTGTTGTTGAATTCAGTGGCTTCTTTTTCCTCAGCTTCACGCATTGCTTTACGAGCATCCATTTCCTTGTTGTAATCAATCTGAGAAATATCTCCTTCAAGATACATTTCCTTTAATTCTGAATCGGAATATCCCAAATAGGAAGTAATATCAGGCTCAGGAGCCTCGTACGACGAACTGGCAGCGGCAGGCTCTGATGTTTCTAATTCTGAAACTTCCGAAACACTAGACTGGGCCATGTACACATTGAAGTCAGGGGTCTCAAATTCTTCCTGCTCCTTAAGGTTCTCAATTTCCTTTTGAAGCATATCGTGAATGCCCTCAGAGGCTTCTTCGTTTTTTACTCTGACAGTATCCCCGTCTTCTGATACAGATACAATAGGACCGTATTCCTCACTGACAATATCCTTTTTGCTGTCATCTTTTTTTGCTTTATCCGTAGTCTTTGAAGTAGAAGCCTTTGATGTCCCATCATTTGCCGGAATATTATTGGCAGCGTTCACTGAATTTAAACTGTGGTTAATAGTGATATCAGACATAATAGCTCCTTTCTACATTAGGCATACTCCCACCTATAAGTGTTATTATACATCGCAATTATGAAGAATCTATGTTATTATAACTATTAGTAATTAAAAGTAACTTTTACAAGTTAAAACTCATTTTAGACTTTTGACTCTTTTTATCATTATATTTACGGAGAATAAATTTGGCAACATCAAAAAATAATGGAAAAATAAAAGGTCCCAGTCAGACGGCACCATTAGGTTATAAAGGGAAAAATCAGGCTTTTTTAGACGCAGAATATCTCAGTGCGCGATATAAGAAAAGCTCTATAGAGGATGTGATTTCTGTTGGCATGATTATTACCACACCACAACATGAGGAGCTTGACAGATTTTATTCCACTGTGAGGCTGAGAATAGGTCACAGGCTTCCACCACTTATAACGGAACTCACAGGGCTTACAAATGAAGAATTAGAAACTGCTCCTGAGTACGAGGAGGTTATGTCACAGCTTCTAAATATCGTTCGTAAATATCAGGTTGGAAAGATTTGCGTCTGGGGAGGCGATAAAAACAGCTTCCAAAGAGACTACGATTCCAGAGATTTGGAAAAACCATTAAAAAGAAGTGTGGCAAAATTCATTAGCACCTTTGAGAATATTCAAAAGGAAGTGAGCCTTGATTTAACAGGAGGGCTTGATGCTAATCTTTCTTTGGCAGATATGAAAACAATCTGCGGACTTGGCGGGCATGTTTCTCACAATGCATTGTCAGATGCGGAAGATATGCTTGAATGCATTCGCATAATCGAACAGGAAAAGATGAAATATGATGGCGTCAAAGCCGCTGAATACAAAAAATTCCGTGGAGAATATGTTAAAAATCGAAGCTTTGATGATGAAGATGCAGAAGTTATTCTAGAATCTGAGCTTGGAGAAAGATTCTTGCAGGAGCTTTTAAGTAAAGGCTTCGAGGATAATCCAAAGACAAAAGCATTTGTAGACGACTTGCGATTCATTCTAGGTAAAGGCAATGTATACATGGGTACTTTTGCCGAGATGATGGTGGAAAAATAAAATAGAAAAGCTGTCCCAAGAATCACTTCAAGGGACAGCTTTTTTTAAATCCGTTGTATAAAGCCTAAGTTTTCCAATTGCTTCATGTACACGCAAAGTCTTTCATATAGTGGGTTTGACGCATCACCATATTTGTCATGAACCATCAGCCCTATATCATATACTGATTTAGAACCATCTATGCAGCTAAACACAAAGCCACCGAGGCCAGTTAAGGTGATGTGACTCACCTTAGGCCTTTTGAAAAATATTTGTGCTACACGATTTGTGAAGCCGGTATTTTCCATATCTACGATGGTTTCACCTGCTTCATTTACAGTCCAGTTTAAACCATCTTTTATTTTGAAAACATAGTCTAAATAATTATTATTTTTTTCCATTATTTTTTCCAGAAGCCACACAATATACCAGGATTATGATAGCTACAAAAACAATAATGCCAAGAACTGTAGGTACTATAGCTGCCGCTTCAAAAATGCCACTTAAACTGATGGCATCTGCAACACCAACAGCTGCAAGTATTGCAAGGATAACACCTACAAGACCTTCACCAGCGATGAGACCTGAACAGAATAGGAGGCCTTTGCCTGATTCATCCTTTTGTGCGCCATTTTTTCTATCCACGATTTTTCTAATAACACCACCTACCATGATGGCACTTGAAAGCTCAAGTGGGAGATATAGACCAATAGCCACTGGCAGTGAAGAAATGCCCAATATTTCCACAGCAATTGCAATGAATGCACCAATGAAGATAAGTCCCCATGGGAGATTGCCGTTCATAACACCTTCGATAATCATTTTCATCATTGTTGCCTGTGGTGCAGGAATATCACTTGTGCCAAAGCCGTAAGCCTTGTCCAAAAGAACCATAACCCCGCCAATAGCAAGTGCTGCTACGATAGCACCCATTATTTCACCAATCTGCTGTTTTTTAGGTGTTGCACCTAAAATGTAGCCGGTTTTTAAATCCTGTGAAGTATCACCAGCCATGGCAGCTGCTATACAAATGACAGAACCAATTGCAATCGCACCTGACATACCGTGTACGCCAGTGTCACCAAAAGCCTTAAGGCAGATAGTTGCAATGAGAATAGTAGCTATGGTCATGCCTGATACAGGGTTGTTTGAGCTACCTACAAGCCCCACCATTCTAGATGAAACAGCACTGAAGAAAAATCCAAAAATAACAATAATAATTGCTCCAAGAAGTGTAACAGGAACAGCAGGAACCAGCCAAATGCCCAAGACTAAAATTGCAATGGCACCAAGCACAAGTCTCATATCAAGGTCTAGCTGTGTACGCTCATTAGTTGCGCCATCTGAATTTTTAATGCTTTTCATTGCTCCAATAAAAGTGAGTACAATCAGAGGCAAGGTTTTAATCAAGCTGATAATACCAGCTGTAGCAACTGCTCCCGCACCTATGTATTTGATGTAGTTTGACCAGATCGCTGGAGCACCACCAGAGGCATAAAGCTCGGCAACTGATACACTGGCTGGATACATTACCACATCATCACCAAAAATAACGATAGCAGGGATGAGTACAAACCAGCCGATTATACCACCAGCAAACATAAATGATGAAATTCTGGCACCGCAAATATATCCAACAGAAATAAGTGCACTTATTTCTGTTGGATATATTTGCGGTGCCAGAATTTCATCATTTATGTTTGCTGGTGGTATAATCGGCTGGTTTGTACTCATCCCTGCTATCGTTATTTTTGGTGATGATGTGGTAATGTATCCAGCCAGTGTATCAGTTGCCGAGCTTTATGCCTCTGGTGGTGCTCCAGCGATCTGGTCAAACTACATCAAATACATAGGTGCGGGAGCAGTTGCTACAGCTGGTATTATCAGCTTGATTAAAACCTTGCCTCTGATTGTACTCACTTTTATTGGAGCAATGAAAAGCATTAAAAATTCAGATGGCGCAACTAATGAGCGTACACAGCTAGACCTTGATATGAGACTTGTGCTTGGTGCCATTGCAATTTTAGTCTTGGGCATTTGGCTGGTTCCTGCTGTTCCTGTTACACTTCTTGGAGCAATTATTATTGTTATTTTTGGATTTTTCTTCAGTGCTGTTTCATCTAGAATGGTGGGGCTTGTAGGTAGCTCAAACAACCCTGTATCAGGCATGACCATAGCTACTATTCTCATTGCAACTATCTGCCTTAAGGCTTTTGGTGACACTGGCGTACACGGTATGTCAGGTGCGATTGCAATTGGTTCTGTCATTTGTATAGCAGCTGCCATGGCTGGTGATACTTCACAGGATTTAAAAACCGGCTACATTTTAGGTGCAACACCTAAAAAACAGCAGATTGGTGAAATAATGGGTGCTATCGTAGCAGCACTTGCTATTGGCGGGGTTATGGTTCTTTTGGACAAGGCTTACGGCTTTGGCACAAGTGATATTCCTGCACCACAGGCAACAATGATGAAAATGATTATCGAAGGTGTTATGAACGGCAATCTCCCATGGGGACTTATCTTCATTGGTGCATTCATTGCAATTGCTGTGGAAATATTGGGCATTTCTTCACTGCCAGTGGCTATTGGTCTATATCTCCCACTTGAGCTTTCAAGTGCCATCATGGTAGGTGGTGTTATTAGAAAAATCGTGGATAGAAAAAATGGCGCACAAAAGGATGAATCAGGCAAAGGCCTCCTATTCTGTTCAGGTCTCATCGCTGGTGAAGGTCTTGTAGGTGTTATCCTTGCAATACTTGCAGCTGTTGGTGTTGCAGATGCCATCAGTTTAAGTGGCATTTTTGAAGCGGCAGCTATAGTACCTACAGTTCTTGGCATTATTGTTTTTGTAGCTATCATAATCCTGGTATATTGTGTGGCTTCTGGAAAAAATAATGGAAAAAAATAATAATTATTTAGACTATGTTTTCAAAATAAAAGATGGTTTAAACTGGACTGTAAATGAAGCAGGTGAAACCATCGTAGATATGGAAAATACCGGCTTCACAAATCGTGTAGCACAAATATTTTTCAAAAGGCCTAAGGTGAGTCACATCACCTTAACTGGCCTCGGTGGCTTTGTGTTTAGCTGCATAGATGGTTCTAAATCAGTATATGATATAGGGCTGATGGTTCATGACAAATATGGTGATGCGTCAAACCCACTATATGAAAGACTTTGCGTGTACATGAAGCAATTGGAAAACTTAGGCTTTATACAACGGATTTAAAAAAAGCTGTCCCTTGAAGTGATTCTTGGGACAGCTTTTCTATTTTATTTTTCCACCATCATCTCGGCAAAAGTACCCATGTATACATTGCCTTTACCTAGAATGAATCGCAAGTCGTCTACAAATGCTTTTGTCTTTGGATTATCCTCGAAGCCTTTACTTAAAAGCTCCTGCAAGAATCTTTCTCCAAGCTCAGATTCTAGAATAACTTCTGCATCTTCATCATCAAAGCTTCGATTTTTAACATATTCTCCACGGAATTTTTTGTATTCAGCGGCTTTGACGCCATCATATTTCATCTTTTCCTGTTCGATTATGCGAATGCATTCAAGCATATCTTCCGCATCTGACAATGCATTGTGAGAAACATGCCCGCCAAGTCCGCAGATTGTTTTCATATCTGCCAAAGAAAGATTAGCATCAAGCCCTCCTGTTAAATCAAGGCTCACTTCCTTTTGAATATTCTCAAAGGTGCTAATGAATTTTGCCACACTTCTTTTTAATGGTTTTTCCAAATCTCTGGAATCGTAGTCTCTTTGGAAGCTGTTTTTATCGCCTCCCCAGACGCAAATCTTTCCAACCTGATATTTACGAACGATATTTAGAAGCTGTGACATAACCTCCTCGTACTCAGGAGCAGTTTCTAATTCTTCATTTGTAAGCCCTGTGAGTTCCGTTATAAGTGGTGGAAGCCTGTGACCTATTCTCAGCCTCACAGTGGAATAAAATCTGTCAAGCTCCTCATGTTGTGGTGTGGTAATAATCATGCCAACAGAAATCACATCCTCTATAGAGCTTTTCTTATATCGCGCACTGAGATATTCTGCGTCTAAAAAAGCCTGATTTTTCCCTTTATAACCTAATGGTGCCGTCTGACTGGGACCTTTTATTTTTCCATTATTTTTTGATGTTGCCAAATTTATTCTCCGTAAATATAATGATAAAAAGAGTCAAAAGTCTAAAATGAGTTTTAACTTGTAAAAGTTACTTTTAATTACTAATAGTTATAATAACATAGATTCTTCATAATTGCGATGTATAATAACACTTATAGGTGGGAGTATGCCTAATGTAGAAAGGAGCTATTATGTCTGATATCACTATTAACCACAGTTTAAATTCAGTGAACGCTGCCAATAATATTCCGGCAAATGATGGGACATCAAAGGCTTCTACTTCAAAGACTACGGATAAAGCAAAAAAAGATGACAGCAAAAAGGATATTGTCAGTGAGGAATACGGTCCTATTGTATCTGTATCAGAAGACGGGGATACTGTCAGAGTAAAAAACGAAGAAGCCTCTGAGGGCATTCACGATATGCTTCAAAAGGAAATTGAGAACCTTAAGGAGCAGGAAGAATTTGAGACCCCTGACTTCAATGTGTACATGGCCCAGTCTAGTGTTTCGGAAGTTTCAGAATTAGAAACATCAGAGCCTGCCGCTGCCAGTTCGTCGTACGAGGCTCCTGAGCCTGATATTACTTCCTATTTGGGATATTCCGATTCAGAATTAAAGGAAATGTATCTTGAAGGAGATATTTCTCAGATTGATTACAACAAGGAAATGGATGCTCGTAAAGCAATGCGTGAAGCTGAGGAAAAAGAAGCCACTGAATTCAACAACAGCATAGCTGACAATATTTCAAAGCTTGCAGTGACAAATCAAACAGAAAATACCGTCAATACAATAGAAAATGGAGAGACCTCCAGCACTATACCTGATGAACTTCGCCTTCAGGCTCTCCAAAATTTCGATACTGTTTAACATGATCCCAAAAGGATGGACACTTTTGTGTCCAACTTTTGTGGTCTAGTAAGCGAAGCTTACATTGCATGATTCCAAAAGGATGGACATGATGGCTGTGTCACACTTTATGTGTGCCAGCCATTTTTTTGTTTCTATATAAATGCATTTATTTTATGTTTTTATTTGAATACATTGTTAATTTTTTATCATTCCTATGGTATAGTATTAACTGGTCAGGATGTTAGACTCTCCTAACTGTCCTTGGTAGGTCTTACATAACCCCACTGACCAAAACCAAATCATTTATATTCTTATAAAGAAAGGGAAAAAAATGGCAAATCATGATTTCGATCAATGGAAGGGATTCGTAGGTCGTGTATGGAAAGACAATATCGACGTACGTGATTTCATCCAAAACAACTACACTCCTTATGATGGAGATGAATCATTCTTGGCAGGTCCAACAGAGGCAACAAACACTCTTTGGGGCAAGCTTCAGGAGCTCCAGGCAGCTGAGCGTGCTAAGGGTGGCGTTTTAGATATGGAGACAGAAGTTGTTTCTTCTCTTACATCATATGGACCAGGTTACATTTCTGACGAGACAAAAGACTTAGAACAGATTGTTGGTCTTCAGACAGACAAGCCACTTAAGAGAGCATTCATGCCTTACGGTGGTATCAAGATGGCTGAGCAGTCTTGCAAGATGTACGGATATGAGCCAAGCGAGAAGCTTCACGAAATCTTTACAAAATATCATAAGACACATAACCAGGGTGTATTCGATATCTACACTCCTGAGATTTTAAAGGCACGTCACAACAAGATCTTAACAGGTCTTCCTGATACATACGGACGTGGACGTATCGTAGGTGATTACAGAAGAGTTGCTCTTTACGGTATTGATTACCTTATCGAGAAGAAGCAGATTGACTTTGCAAACACAAATCGTCAGGGTATGAGACGTTATGACTTCCAGCTTCGCGAGGAAATCACAGACCAGATCAATGCTCTTAAGGGCATGAAGGAAATGGCTGCTTCTTACGGCTTTGATATTTCTAAGCCAGCTGCAAACGCTAGGGAGGCTGCTCAGTGGTTATACTTCGGTTACCTTGCAGCTATCAAGACTCAGAACGGTGCTGCTATGTCAGTTGGTCGTGTATCTACATTCCTTGATATCTACATTACACGTGACCTTGCAAACGGAGTAATCACAGAGTCTGAGGCACAGGAAATCATCGATCACTTCACAATGAAGTGCCGTATGGTTAAGTTTGCTCGTATCGAGTCTTACAACCAGTTATTCTCAGGTGATCCAGTTTGGGCTACTCTTGAGGTTGGTGGTATCGGTCTTGACGGACGTCACCAGGTTACAAAGACTTGCTACAGATTCCTTCACACACTTGAGAACATGGGACCTTCACCAGAGCCTAACCTTACAGTTATGTACTCTAGCCGTCTTCCTGAAAACTTCAAGAAGTACGCTGCTAAGATTTCTGTTAACACATCTTCTATCCAGTATGAGAACGATGATGTTATGAGAGTTACATGGGGCGATGATTACTCAATCTGCTGCTGTGTATCTGCTACAGAGACAGGTAAGGAGCTTCAGTTCTTCGGTGCTCGTGCAAACCTTGCTAAGTGTCTTCTTTACGCTATCAACGGTGGTGTTGATGAGAAGTCACATGACCAGGTTGGTCCTGAGTACACACCAGTTACATCTGAGTACCTTGACTACGATGAGGTTATGCACAAGTTCGATCAGATGATGGATTGGTTAGCTCACATGTATGTTGGAGCACTTAACATGATTCACTACATGCATGATAAGTATTACTATGAAGTTTGCCAGATGGCCCTTATCGATACACACGTACGTCGTTCATTTGCTACAGGTATCGCTGGATTCTCACACTGTGTAGATTCACTTTCAGCTATCAAGTACGCAAAGGTTAAGGCTATCCGTGATGAGGACGGAATCACAAAGGATTTCGAAATCGAAGGTGACTTCCCACGTTACGGTAACGATGATGACAGAGCTGATGAGATCGCTGTATGGCTTCTCCGCACATTCATGAGCAAGCTTCGTCACATCCACACATACAGAGATTCAGAGCCTACAACATCTATCCTTACAATTACTTCAAACGTAGTTTATGGTAAGGCTACTGGTGCTCTTCCAGACGGTCGTCCTGCTGGTGAGCCACTTTCTCCTGGTGCTAACCCAGCATACGGTGCTGAGAAGAGCGGTCTTATCGCTTCTCTTAACTCTGTTGCTAAGCTTCCATATGAAGAGGCACTTGATGGTATTTCAAATACACAGACAATCAACCCTGGTGCTTTAGGACACTCTGAGGAAGAACGTGTAAACAACCTTGTAAACGTTCTTGACGGATACTTTGATCAGGGTGCTCATCACCTTAACGTCAACGTATTTGGCAAGGAAAAACTCATTGATGCTATGGAGCATCCAGAAAAGCCAGAGTATGCTAACTTCACTATCCGTGTATCTGGATATGCTGTTAAGTTCATCGACTTGACAAAGGAGCAGCAGCTTGACGTTATCGCACGTACATGCCATGAGGCTCTTTAAACCGTTAGTCTTTGGCTAGACTACAGCCTACGGTGTATAAGATACATATTCGCTGACACGCTTTCGCTCTTGTCGCACTCGTTGCCCTACATAAGAGGCCATCTGCGATGCCCTCTAAGTAGGGACGGTGCTTTACGGTCAGCTTAATATGTATTCTTATCCACCTAGGCTTTTATTTTAACTAAGATTCAAGTGAATAAATATATAAGTAACTATAAGACCTTCTTTTTCACTCGTTACTTAGATGGTGCGAAAGCAGCATCTTATGTAACGTAAGTAGAAAAAGCAGAGCGAAAAATGACTCCCACAAGGATGATTGCTTTAGCAATCAACTTGTGTGGTCTAGCAAGCTATGCTTGCATAAAGCGTGTCTGCGTATGAATTATAGTATCTTTATAGAACGCAGTCTTTAACACGAGGTACGATATGAGTGATATTATAGGGTACGTTAATAAATTTGAAAGCTTCGGTGCTGTAGATGGTCCAGGCGTTCGTTTTTTGATTTTCTTAAATGGGTGCAGAATGCGATGTGCCTTTTGCCACAATCCTGAGACTTGGGGCGAGCATCAAGGTGAAGAATACACAGCTGATCAGGTTCTTGAAAAAGCTCTTCGTTTCAAGCCTTACTGGAAAAAGGATGGCGGTATCACTGTAAGTGGTGGCGAGCCTCTGCTCCAGATTGATTTTGTTCTAGACTTATTTAAGAAAGCCAAAGCAATGGGTATCACCACTTGTATCGACACTGCTGGTCAGCCTTTCAGCACCTCCGAGCCATTTTACAGCAAATGGAAGGAGCTTATGAGTGTCACTGATACGGTAATGCTGGATATCAAAAACATCGACCCGGAAGAGCACAAAAAGCTTACTGGCGTGGATAATGCCAATATACTTCAAATGGCAAAGGAAATATCTGATATGGGGGTTACTCTTTGGATACGTCATGTGCTTGTTCCTGGCGGTAGCGATAATGACGAACTATTGCACCGAACTAGAGCATTCATAGACACTTTAAAAACTGTGGAGCGTGTGGAGGTCTTACCTTATCACTCTCTTGGTGTCCCCAAATATGCTGAACTTGATATCCCTTACCGCCTGGAAGGTGTGGAAAGTCCATCATCTGAGCGAATAAAAAATGCCAAGGAAATCCTTGGTGCTAAATAAAAAAACAGCTTAGAGAATTATCTCTAGGCTGTTTTCTTTTATTGTTCAATTCTTAGTTGCTTGGCTTTTCGCCGCTTGGTACACCACCACTTGGCTTCTCACCGCTTGGTGCTTCGCCACTTGGAGCTTCGCCACTTGGAGCTTCACCGCTTGGTGCGCCCTCTGGAGCTTCACCTTCTGGCATCTCACCATTTGGTGCACCTTCTGGTGGCTCACCATCTGGCATCTGTCCATCAGGTGCTCCTGTGCCAGTGCCACTTGTAAGCTCAATTGCTTCGCCTGTAGACTCGCTACCTTCTGTGTACTCTTCACCATTTATGTAAAGCTTGTATCCATTTAAATCTATGCTATCGGCATCACAGCTGAGGGATGTGATATAAGAATCCCCTGTAAGTGTCCATGTAGAGCCGTCTGTGATTTCCACATACACTTCTCCAGCTTCTCCATCAGTATTGATAGCTCCTGTATAATTTGTGGCATTTCTCAAATAGAGGTTCATAGCTGAAACATCATCAACAATCATGTCACCATCAAGTGACTGGCTGGTAGCATATACATTTACCTGTCCGCCATTGCTTCCCTCACTGCCCCATCCAGCTGTTGCAGCACGTAGCAATACACCTTCCTCATCATTATTGACAATTGTAGAGCTTTCAATATTGATATTTGCAACTGTGTTTGTTATGAAGAAAATATCTCCAGTTTCATTTGTAAGGCTACTATTAATAAGTGAAAACTCTGCCTCTCCTTCATCGGCATCACCTGACATAGACTGATAGATCATAACTGCCTGGTAATAATCAGAGTTGTCACTATTCTTTGTATTGTTATCAGCGTTTAATGTTACATTTTCTAAAGTAGCAGAATTATTTCCCTCTACTACAACACCCTGAGATGCTGTTGATGTAAGGCTGGCATCACTGACTGTAATATCAGCAGTGGAATAGATTACTGGCGAGCCTGTTCCTGATGTTGTGTAGCTGCCGCCTGTAACATTTACTGTTCCGCCACCTCTATCTGAGCGGATAGCTGCTGATGAATTGCCGCTTGTCTCTATTGTAACGTTAGTGGCATTCATTGTACCGCCGCCTGTAGTCATTAAACCGCCAGAGCAGTTTCCAGCAGTGGTAATATAAGAATCTGAAATATTTACGGTAGTTCCTTCGCCATAGCTGAATACACCATTTGCATGTGTTCCATTGGTATCAACCACTATTTCTGACAAATCAAGTGTTGCTCCATCAGTTGCGAAAATAGCTGCATTGTCACCATAGAAATCTGCCTCATCACCTTGGTCCGAATCACCAGTTTTAACAACTTCAACGTTGCTATAGCTTTCCTCTGTTCCTGATACTTCTATGGCATGGGTACTGTCTTCTGTGCTTTCAATTGTCTCGTTTGTAGTGATATCTTCTCTTGAAAGTGCCACAGACGTTCCAGTTGTCTCAGTCTCGTTTCCTGTGCTATTTTCTGAATCAGAAACCTCTGTAGTTTCAGATGTTGTTGCCTCCTGACTGCCACATCCCACTAGAAGCATTGTGGCTGTAAGTGTACCTGCCAATAATTTTGATACTAAATTATATTTCATCTTTACCCCTCCGTTTGGTTTGGTTTGTTTTGATGATATATTTTTACCAATCCAATCTGAAGGTAATGTGATGAAGCAATGAATGTTAAGTATATTTTAGATGACTTGTTGGGCAAACTCAAAGACAGTGCCTATAGCATCTGTAAATACTTCTCATAATCACTCTTAGGCACATCAATCCTTATACTCTCTGTTTACTGTTTCGCTCAAAACTTTTCTCCTTTCAAAACGCTTCTCTTGAAAAAAGTATAAAAAAGTATAAAGAGAACTCAAAAGTATAAAAAATATAAAGATATAGATATTGCAAAACAGCTAGCAAAAGAAACCAAGGGATACCCCTATGCATTTCAAGAGCTTGGAGCACTTTATTTCAAAAAGAGGAAAGACGATAGCATGAAAGAAATTCTTCAATCACTAAAGTCAGAGCTTTTTGCGTATTCCTACGAAAAGATTTGGGAAGAACTTGCCCAGGGGGACAGAGAGCTATTGAAGTTGTTAACTGATCAAGAAGAATATAAACGAGAGGACATAATAAGCCAAATGGACAAACCCAATAATTATTCTGTATACAGAGACAGGCTGATTAAACGGGGGGTGATTTCTTCACGGCAAGGATATATTTCTTTGGCACTCCCCTACGCTAGAGTAAAATTTTTATCGGAAAATTAAACAAATAAAAAAGAACATCCTTC
>CAMNPQ010000027.1 GCA_946548305.1 uncultured Pseudobutyrivibrio sp. | reverse complement strand
GCGTTCTCAACACCAAGTGCTGTAGAGTCATTTGAGCAGAGGCAAATGTCAAGGTCTGTTCCATCAGCATAGTAAGAAGAAAGGATATTCTCCATACGTGACTGAGCTGTTTCTGTAGCCCACTGTGCTGTAGCTACATCAGAGAACTCTGTCTGTCCAGACTTAACTTCGATTGTACCTGCATCAATGTATGGCTGTAATAAATCCATAGCACCGCTGTAGAAGAAGTTAGCGTTGTTATCGCCTGGGTCACCAGCTGTGATTTCCATTGTGAAAGTGTCTGTAGTACTGTCAAGCTTGAGCTGATCGATAATGTACTGACCCTGAACCTGTCCTACCTGATAGTTATCGAATGTTGCGTAGTATGAAACAGCATCTGTGTTCATAATCAAACGATCATAAGCGATAACTGGGATTCCCTGCTCAGCAGCCATATCCATTGCCTCACCAAGTGAAGAAGCCTCGATAGCTGCAACTACAAGTACGTTACATCCTGAGTTAATCATGTTTTCAATCTGAGAAATCTGTGTCTGCACATCATTTGAAGCATACTGTAAGTCTACTTCGTATCCAGCTGCCTCAAGCTCTGACTGCATGTTAGAACCATCCTGATTCCATCTCTGAAGGTCCTTAGTAGGCATTGCTACGCCGACCTTTGCGCCTGTTGCTGCTGTTGTTGTGCTACCAGCGTCTGTAGACTCTGTAGCTGTTTCACTACTGCCTGCAGCTGCTCCTGTGTCAGTTGTCTCTGTGCTAGTGCCGCAACCTACAAACATTGAAGCTGCGAGAGCACCTGTCATAAGTACACTTAATAACTTTTTCTTCATTCTTGAAAAACCTCCCTTTCGTTTAGGTATGTTTGTTACTATAGATACATTAACACTATGTCTTCTAAAAATGGTTGTTACTTTCTTCACATTTTTGCCAAAGTTTTTTAGCATAAAAAAACAGGATTAGCACTTTTTTGTACTAATCCTGTTCATTGGCAACAATTTTTTACTATTCCTCTGACTCCACAGCATTCATATATACATCTTCCCTAGCGTGAAATCCGCTATCTATAATGATTTCATCCATATTGTCCTTTGTGACAGCCACTGGCTCTACAGCCACATATGGTATCTGATAGGTTCCATCATTTATAACTGAATCGATTGAGATGTCCTCGCCACTGGCTAATATATAGGAAAGCTGTGCCGCTTGCTCTGCCAATTTTCCCACTGGCTTGTAGACTGTCATCAGCTGAGTGCCCTCCACAATATGCTGGCACGCCGGCAAATCCGCATCCTGCCCAACCACAGGTATCACACCAGCTAGCCTGCTTACTGCAAGTGCCCTAATTACAGAGGATGCCACATCATCATTTCCACACATTATAGCGTCCGCTTCTTTTATCAAATCCATGTTGTCATACACATAAGCACCGCCAAGCTCTGCCTTCCAGCCGTCGCAGTAATAGGTATCCAGAATCTCTACATTATTTTCCTCCATTACAGATACAAATCCCGCATTGACCATGGGAACATTGTTGTCAGTAAGTGGTCCGCAAATCATTACAACTGATTTTGCTTCCTCTGAAACCACTGCATTTCCCAGCATTTCCCCTACCATATTATTATCAAAGGAAATGTATAAATCCGTGTCGGCATTTGGAATCAACCTGTCATAGGAAACAACCGGTATCCCATTTTCCTTTGCCAAATTGATAGAATCCTTAATAGCTCCCCCGTCCACAGGTATAATCACAAGGCAATCTACGCCTTTATCCACAAGGTATTCTATCTGCTCCTTCTGTTTTTCCACATCCCCGTTGGCGTTTTGAACATTTACTGTGGCACCCAGGCTTGAGGCTGTATCCACAAATACATCCCTGTCCTTTTCCCAGCGTTCAATTACAAAAGAATCAAAGCAAAGTCCTATCTCTACCTGGTCATCATCGCTGGTGTCTTCGCTGCTTTTCATGGCAGAACTGGTTGTACAGCCAGAAAGCATAAGAATCATTGTCATGGCAGCCGCCATAGTTTTTGTAAAAACCTTCATCATTCTCCCGTCCTACTATTAATTAACCTTTTGCGTAATCTGTTGGTGTCTTTCCAGTATACTTTTTGAAATTTCTGGAAAAATAATTTGGATCTGAATATCCCACTTCAGATGCTATTTCCTTCATTGACTTTGTCGTGGTCTTTAGCAGATTTTTGGCTGCTTCAATCCTGAGCTTTGTCAAATAATCAATGAAGTTTTCCCCTGTTTCTTCCTTAAATACCTTTGAAAAATAATAAGAACTGATATTTACCACTCTCGAAACATCATCAAGAGTCAGTTCCTTCATATAATTTTCATCAATGTATTGCTTGGCTTTATTTACCGCACTCATAGACTGCTCTTCGTGCTTGTTTGACACCCAAAAAGCAGCTTCCTTTATCTTTTCAACAAACCAAAGCTTTACATCAGCATGAGAACCCAGGTTCATTAGCTCAGACAGATAGTTTGACCTGCTTTTAAATTCATACATTCTGCCTGTTTTTTCATATGAAAGATGCTCTGCCCAAAGTACAAACTCCAGACATTTCAGCCTGATGCTATCATTATCATTAGCATAGTTTTCTTCCATCCATTCAAAGAAGGTCTGTGCCAAAGCTATAGACTCATTCACATTTCCAAGGGAAATCTCATTAAAAAGTCTTTTTTCCAGGTCCATAGGATAGTTTTCTTCATACTGGCAGGCTACTGGCATATCATCCACATGAGCCACATGACTTGTGGTGGAAATAAGCACTGAATTTCCTTCTTCGTAGGATTCAGCCATTCTATCCAGGGGCTTTACAGAGCCAAAACCAATACGAAAATCCATATCAAACCTGTCAGAAAGCTTTCTGCACAGGGCTCTGGCATTTTCTACCACCTGGTTTCTTTCATTATAAGAAAGTGTATCACTGTCAGTGGGAATCAAAATAGGTATCTTATTTGACATTACTGCTCCCATGATTCCTTTTATGTAGTCCTCGGTAATAGTGTGAATTTCCCTGTAAGCCTTTTGCGCCTGGATGGACACCGCCACAGCACTTGTCATATAGTTGCCCACCAGCTCTCTTCCGAAAACCATACATGCCATATATCCATATTCGGAATCTATTCCAAGAAGAGTCTTGTAATTGTCTATATCTTCTTTGAAATACTCTTTAAATAGAAGGTCCTGAATCAAACCATTTTCTATAATAGGAACCACCGTCTCTAGCTTTTCCCTTACCTGCAGGTCATTGCTTCTTTTGATGCGCTCCCCATCAATCTGGTTCATGGCTTTTTTCAGCACATCTAAAATAGCGTCCTTGCTGACTGGCTTGTTCAGATAATCCAGCACCCCCAAGGATATAGCTTCCTTGGCATAATCGAACTTGTCGTAGGCTGTCATAACTATGAAAACCACATGGTTATTGTTTCTTCGGATTTCCCGCATTGCCTCAATGCCATTAATACCTGGCATTTGTATATCCATAAAAGCGATATCTGGCTGAAATTCCTCAGCAAGCTCAATGACCTGACGCCCGGTTTTGGCTGTTCGAATGTCACAGACACTACCATATTCTTTTTCTATTATAAATTTTAGTGAATCGATAACGATACCTTCGTCATCTGCTAGCATTACCTTATACATTATCTACCTCTTTTGGGAGATACAGAATTGTCTCCGTTCCCATATTCTTTCCTTCTGATATAATATCAAGAACGTCCTCCCTTTCATAGAAAATATTTAACCTTTCCATGCAATTATTTAGTCCTACTCCATTGGAATCGGCTTTGTTAGGATTGCTTCTGTAGGTTCCGTCCAAAACCTGCTCTATTGTTTCCTGGCTCATTCCTACACCATTGTCTTTTATGCTTACGCAGGTGTATTCTCCCACCTCATATACTGACAATTTGATGCGTTTCGTCCAATCAATGTTTCGGATGCCATAGTTGACACTATTTTCAACAATCGGCTGTAATATCATACTGGGAATATGCACTCCCAAAAGGCTTTCATCTATCTCTTTTTTAAACTGGATTTCCCCTGCAAAACGAACATTGATTATGTAGAGGTAAATATCAACCAGCTCTATTTCTTCTTTTAGTGTCACCACATCCTTATTTTTTTTGATATTGTACCTGAAAAAGTCTGCAACCCTTTGAATATAGGTATTAGTGCGTTCTGCCCCCTCCATCATGGCAAGCTGCGCACCAGCATTTAATGTGTTAAACAGAAAATGAGGATTTATCTGCGCCTGCAGGTATTTTAATTCTGCATCCTTTATATGGTTTTCCATAATAAGCTCATTTTCTCTCAGTTTTCTGGTAGCCTCCATGGATTCAGTGAGCTTATTAATATAGTCCTTGATAGAAACCACCATTTTATTAAATGCGTTAGTAACAATTCCCACCTCATCATTGCTCTTTACCGGCACAAGGGGTATATCGAAATCTCCCTTTGACACAGTGTTTGCTGATGCTGCCAGCTTTACAAGTGGTTCTGCAATAGTAGACGCAATCAAAACTACAAAGGATAAGTTTGCCAAACCTATTATCACAAGAGTGATTATGTTCAACTGCTCCAGTGTCTGAAGTGCTGCCATCATTGCACCATAGGATTTGGAGTTGTTTATAAATTGCTTGTTGTTGAGATTTATGATGGTTGTGTCTATATAACGATAGGTTCTGGCAGCCTCCTCATAAATGCTTTTATATTTCTCCACATTACCACCGCGCTTACTTTCAACTGCCTGATTAGTTAGGGATAAATATTTTTCTGACATGTGTTTTATGTTGCGCTCCATGACACGGTTTTCATTATAGTCATGGTTATCATCTAAAAGCCCTAAAAGATTGCTGTATTCCTGCTCGTAAATGTAGTACTGTTCCAAGGCATCGCTGGTCTTTGTGTTAAGATAGCCTTCCGTGGCATTTTGCAGGCTTTCAAGACTGTCATTCAATAAATTCAGTGAATTATTGCTTGCATATACAGCATCCAATGAATTTAAAACTCTGGTTGTACCAAGATACAACATCATATTAACTACAAATAATAGTATTGTAGGCAGACAAAATGCCATAATCATCTTTTTTCTAAGGGAAACGGATCTGTGCTTTTCTTTACTCACTGTCCACCTCCTGAAATTCCTCAGCTATATTATCCCCATCAATAATTTGTGGGTCAACACTGATATATTCTGAGACATTTCCCATGTCACGATATTCTAAAAATGCTTCGGCAGCTGCCGTACCAATGGCTGTTGCATCCACATAAATAGTACTTACAATAACCCCTTGCTTTATACCGGTTAAAATAGTCTGTGACTTGTCACTACCAAATAGTAAAATCGAACCTACTTTATTATAATCAATCATTGCCTGGTAAAAGGATGATGTGGAATCCCCATCCATACATATTACAACTGGTGCTAAATCGTTTTCCTTGAAAAGATTTTGGATATATTCTTCTATGGCAAAGGTGTCTCTACTGTCGATGGTGCGGATATCAAACTCCAGTGGACCATTAACCAGTTCTTCATTCCCCAGAGTGGTCTGTAAATTATTCACAAAGTCGCCTGCTTCCACTTCACTTATGCCATTGCCACCTAAAACCATTACGGATTTTTGTTTTATAAGATTTTCCACCAAAGACTGTCCATAAAGACCTGCCATTGAATAATTATTTGCACCGATGTAGCTGATACGATTTTCCACATTCACATCTGTGCCAAGTGCAAACACTGCTATCCCGTTTTTATTGGCTTTTGTCAGCATAGCTGCTGTCTCCGGGCTATCATCACCTTCCACAAAAATTGCATCACACTGGGATTCTATTGCCATTTCAAGCAAATCCTTTTTACTAAAGCTTTCATCTACAGTCTCAGACAGCAAGTCTATGTATACTCCCTTTTCTTTTCCATAATCCTTTGCTGCTTCATACACCTGCTGCCAATAGTCTGAGGAATCATCAGATGAAATCATTACCACATAAGAGTCGTATTGTTTGTATTTTGCCTCAGCCATCAGACTTACAGCCTCGTCCATACGCTTTTTATATATAACTGTACTTATAATAGTAGCTATAAACATAAAAGCAACAGCGCAGCCTGCTGCAATAGCAAGCGCACTGTTGCCTTTTATTTTTCCTTTTGAACCAAATAATCCCATAGCAAATTCCCTACCTTAATGATGAAACTAATTATAGCAATTATTAGGTTAAAATACCACTTTTTGTCTTTTTTTCAAAAAATAGGTGACTTTTGGGTCAAAATGTCCGATAATATTATTAGGAATATTTTTGGGGAAGGAGTGTGATTTACATATGAAAACATACGTAAAAAATAGCTTAAAAAAATGTACGGTCGCAATGCTCCTAGCGGTTTTGGCATTACCTGCCATGAAAGTCGAGGCTAAACAAATTACTAATACAACCGACCCATCTAAAGTAGTAGTAATCGACCCCAGCGGTCAAAAGACAAGCAGCCAAAAGAAAGAACCTATAGGACCTGGAGCATTCAAAACTGTTGCGGAAACATCTTCCAGTGAGGTTGGTCAAACCACAGGCTGTGCAGATTATGATATCAATCTGCAGATTGCCTTAAAGCTTCAAAATATTTTGACAGACCAGGGCTATACTGTTGTGATGACCAGAGAATCAAATGATGTTGAAATCAGCAACAGTGGCAGAGCCATGATAGCCAATACAGCTGGTGCAGATGTGTTTGTAGTAATCAGTGGCAAGGAGCAGCCTGGTGTGTCTGTGGTATGCTCATCAGATTCCAATCCTTACAATTGCGGCAACTACAGTGACGGACGATTGTTGTCTGACTCAATTTTAGGTTCGGTGGCACAAAACACTGGAACTACCACAGGAAATGTACAAGAGGTGGATAACAAGGCAGCTATCAACTGGTGCGAAGCCCCCACAGCCATTGTGGAAGTAGGCTCTGTAAAAAACAGTGAAGACGAAGAAAAACTTACAACAGACACATATCAACAGGATATGGCACAGGGAATAGCAAATGGAATTGATAGCTATTTCACTCAGAAATAAAATTTTAGCCACCAGCTAACACTGGTGGCTTTCTTATGCACTTATTTAATTAATGTGTTTAACAAACCTCTGAAAAGCTGTGCTCCAGTATTTCCGCCAAGAGTCTGTCCAAACTTTCCACCGAACTGTTTTCCTATCTTCTTGCCTACTTCTCGACCAACAGTACCTGCCACAGTTGTTCCCACTGATTTGGCAGCTCTTTTCTTTCTGTTGGCTTCCTTTTCTGCTTCACGGGCAGCTGCTTTCTCAGCCGCCGCAGCCTCTTTTTCTGCAGCCTTTTGCGCTGCTGCCTCCTCTTTTGCCGCAGCTTCTGCTTCAGCCTGCTCTATTCCCATTCGCTCTAGCAGCTCATAGGCTGATTCAGGGTCAAAGGCTGTAGCATATTTTGAATATAGCATGCTCTGTTTTATGGCAGCATCTCTTTCGCCTTCGCTAATGCCACCCATCTGAGACTGTGGTGGCAACACAAACACTTTATCTACCACAGCTGGAGTGCCATCCTCCTGTAAAAATGATGCAACTGCCTCACCTGTTCCAAGTGCCTCTATCACATCTGCTGTTTTGAAGGCTGGATTTTCACGGAAGGAATCAGCTGCAGCCTTCACTGCTTTCTGGTCAGAAGGGGTGTATGCATGAAGTGCATGCTGCACCTTGTTTCCAAGCTGGGCCAAAACTCCATCTGGGATATCCCTTGGATTCTGAGTCACAAAATAAACGCCTATTCCCTTTGAACGAATCAGCTTTACAACCTGCTCAATTTTGTCTAAAAGAGGCTTTGGTGTGTCCTTAAATAAAAGATGTGCTTCGTCAAAGAAGAATACCAGCTTTGGTTTTTCCAAATCTCCTACCTCTGGCATTATTTCAAACAATTCTGAAAGCATCCAAAGTAAAAATGTAGAATAGAGAATACCATTATTCACCAGGCTTTGGCTATCTAAAATGTGAATCATGCCTCTTCCCTGTTCTGCCACTGTAAACCAGTCTCGTATATTGATGGCTGGCTCTCCGAAGAACTTGTCACCTCCTGCTATTTCCAGTGCAACAACTGCTCTTTGAATTGCACCTATAGACTGAGGACTCATTTTTCCGTAGTCTGCCTCAAATTCCTTGCTGTTTTCTGATACATGATTGAGCATAGCCTTTAAATCCTTGGTATCAATAAGAGCCAGGTTATTATCGTCAGCAATTTTAAATACAATTGTAAGGATATCGCTTTGTAACTCATTTAAGCCTAGAATTCGAGAAAGCAAAAGAGGCCCCATTTCTGTAATGGTGGTGCGCACCTGAATTCCATTTTTTCCGTATACATCCCAGAGGGTCACAGGATAATTGTGATATGAAAAGCCTTGGTCACTAAGCCCGAATCTGGCTATACGTTCCTGCATATCAGCACTGTCCACCCCTGCATTAATCATTCCAGCAATATCACCTTTTACATCAGCAAGAAATACTGGAACTCCCATATCAGAAAATGATTCTGCCAAAACCTTTAGTGTAATGGTCTTTCCTGTGCCAGTAGCTCCTGCCACAAGACCATGCCTGTTTGCCATCTTTGGAAGCAAATATACAGGCTCCCCATTTTCTGTGTTTGCCACCCAAATTTTTCCATCTCTAATCATATTACATTCTCCTCCTATTATTTAGCCTCTATATTGTCTACTATAAAATCTGTACATCTGTTTAGTTTTAAATTGTCACTGTGGCACTTTGGACAATTGCGATCAAATTCATGCCTTGAAAACTCGGCTCCGCAATCCTTGCATATTACTTTTGATTCTTTTATCCTGGCGTCTACTTTAACCCCTTCAAGTGCAGTGCCTTCGCTCATCACCTGAAGATATTCCTCTATTATCTGAGGCACATAGTCACACTGGTCACCTATGAGCAAGTGGATTTTCTCCACCTTTTCAAGATGATTTTTTTCAACACTTTTATTTACTAAATTAAAAACATACTCTGTTACTGCCAACTCATGCATAATATTTCTCCATATATTTCTTCTTAGATATCATTTTATTTCATATGAAGTGTATTAACAAATATTTTTTTATATCTAGTTTATTGTTTCTACATTGGCTATAATATTTTTCGATAAATATAAAGTTCAAGGAGAATTTGTATGAAAGAGTTTTTAAAACGAAAAAACATAGAGATTTCTGTAAAAAGATATCTCATTGATGCATTAGGAGCCATGGCACAGGGTTTATTTTGCTCCCTTCTCATTGGCACTATCATCAACACTATTGGCACACAGTTTAACATAGGCTTTCTGACTGTCCCTGTGGCTACTGTGGCAGGTGTCGAATACACAGTTGGTGGACTTGCCACTGCTATGAGCGGTCCTGCAATGGCAGTTGCAATCGGCTACGCATTACAAGCCCCACCACTTGTGCTTTTTTCACTTATAACTGTTGGCTTTGCCTCAAATGCTTTAGGTGGAGCTGGTGGTCCTTTAGCTGTTTTGTTTGTAGCCATCATCTCTTCCGAAGTGGGAAAGGCTGTTTCCAAGGAGACAAAAATTGATATCCTTGTCACCCCACTTGTGACTATTGCAGTAGGTATAGCCCTTTCCGCCTGGTGGGCTCCAGCCCTGGGAAAGGCTGCAAGCTCTGTAGGTACACTTATCATGTGGGCTACCACAAAGCAGCCATTTATTATGGGAATTTTAGTTTCTGTTATAGTGGGAATTGCCCTTACTCTTCCTATTTCATCTGCTGCAATATGTGCAGCCCTCTCTCTAACAGGACTGGCTGGCGGTGCTGCTGTGGCAGGCTGTTGCGCTCAGATGGTTGGATTTGCTGTAATGAGCTTCAAAGAAAATAAATGGGGTGGACTTGTTTCCCAGGGTATCGGAACATCAATGCTTCAGATGCCAAACATTATAAAAAATCCTCGTATCTGGATTTCTCCAATACTTTGTTCAGCAATCACAGGACCTCTTGCCACCTGCTTGTTTAAAATGGAAATGAACGGTGCTGCTGTTTCCTCTGGAATGGGAACATGCGGATTTGTAGGTCAGATTGGTGTGTACACTGGCTGGGTAAATGACATAGCAGCTGGTACAAAAGCAGCCATCACTGGTATGGATTGGGCTGGAATGATTCTTATCTGCTTTATTCTACCTGCTGTGCTTTGCCCACTTTTCAACATGGTTGCCATGAAGCTTGGCTGGGTTAAAGCTGGTGACATGAAACTGGATTAATAATATAAAAAAATCCTGGTGCTTTCACAATAACTGTGATTCACCAGGATTATTTATTCTAATTGGGCTTTAGTCATTCCTGTTATTGCCACGTGTGTCTAATTACAAGATAGCATTAGCAATGTCATGTCTCATATACTTGTTTTCAAAATCTATCCATTCTGTAGCCTCGTAAGCTTTTGAACGAGCTTCCACCAGATTCTTTCCAAGTGCTGTAATTCCAAGTACTCTCCCACCATTTGTCACAATCTCACCCTTGTCATTAAATGCTGTGCCTGCATGGAAGCAGTAGTAATCCTTGTTGTTGAATTTGTCGAAGCCAGTGATTGGAAAGCCCTTTTCATAGGATACAGGATATCCATCAGAAGCTAGCACCACGCAAACAGCTGCTTCATCAGAAAACTTAAGGTCAATTTTATCAAGAGTTCCGTCAATACAAGCTTCAAACACATCAATGATATCATTTTGAAGACGAGGCAAAACCACCTGTGCCTCTGGATCACCAAAACGGGCGTTGTATTCTAGCACCTTTGGACCATCCTCTGTAAGCATAAGTCCGAAGAAGATAACTCCCTTAAAGGTTCTTCCCTCAGCTTTCATAGCATCCACTGTAGGCTGGAAAATGTTTTTCTGACAATAATCCTCTATTTCCTTTGTAAAAAATGGAGATGGTGAGAAATTGCCCATTCCGCCAGTGTTAAGACCTGTGTCTCCATCACCTGCACGCTTGTGATCCTGAGCTGATGACATAATCTTCACTGTGTTTCCGTCCACGAATGAAAGTACCGAAACCTCACGACCTGTCATAAATTCCTCTATAACCATGGTGTTTCCAGCATCACCGAATTTCTTGTCCTGCATGATTTCAGCGACACCTGCCACTGCATCCTCATGAGTCTCACAAATGAGAACGCCTTTGCCAAGTGCCAGACCGTCCGCTTTAAGGACGATTGGATATTTTGCTGTCTCAAGGTACTTTAGCGCAGCTTCCGGGTCTGTGAAATTCTCATAACCTGCTGTTGGAATATTGTATTTTTTCATCAAATCCTTTGAAAATGCCTTTGAGCCTTCAAGGATTGCTGCATTTTTTCTAGGTCCAAAGCATCTAAGACCTGCTTCTTCAAATTTATCTACCACTCCACCTACAAGTGGGTCATCCATACCGATAATTGTAAGGTCAATGGATTTTTCCTTTGCAAAGCTTACAAGCTTGTCAAACTCCATTGCCTTAATATCTACACATTCTGCCAGCTCAGCAATACCTGCATTGCCTGGCGCACAGTAAATCTTATCTACTCTTTTGCTTTTTGATACTGCAAGGGCAATTGCATGCTCTCTGCCACCACTACCTACTATTAAAACTTTCATGTATTCTCCTCCAATATTTGCTCCTTTACCACTGTATTTCACGCCTGTCTTCTCACTGTGGTAATCCTGCTCTTCTTTTACCACTGGATTTTCTATCTTTCTTCCTACAGTGGTAATCCTACCCTATTTTTACCACTGGATTTCATGTCTTTCCTCTTACAGTGGTAATCCTACTCTTTTTTTACCACTGGATTTCGTGCCTTTCCTCTTACAGTGGTAATCCTACCCTATTTTTACCACTGGATTTCATGTCTTTCTTCTTACAGTGGTAATCCTATTCTTTTTTTACCACTGTATTTCGTGCCTTTCCTCTTACAGTGGTAATCCTACTCTTTTTTTACCACTGCATTTTCTAGCTTTCTTCCTACAGTGGTAATTGATTTAGTTTTCAGCGATATGTACCTTGCCATCTACCACACTGACGCGACCTTGAGCGATTAAGTCGATGGCACGTGGCATGATTATCCATTCTGCCTGCTCCATGACACGACGCTGTAAAATCTCAGGTGTGTCGCCTTCCATTACATCTACCGCTTTTTGCAAGATGATTGGACCTGTATCAGTGCCTTCATCCACAAAATGACAGGTAGCTCCTGTGACTTTTACTCCACGAGCCAGCACACCCTCATGCACCTTTAGTCCATAATAGCCAGTGCCGCAAAAGCTTGGAATCAAAGATGGGTGGATATTGATTATCTTATTAGGATACTTTCTAACGATTATTTCCGGCACCACTACTAAAAATCCTGCCAGCACAATCAAATCCACATGATAGCTATCAATTTTTTCTAAGAGTGCTTGGTTAAAATCCTCTCTGCTATCAAAATCTTTTGGTGAAACACATACACTTTCTATGCCAGCTTTAGCGGCACGCTCTAAAGCATAGGCGTTTTTATTATTAGAAATCACTACAGCTATTTCAGTATTTCGAATTTCACCTGATTCTATTTTATCTATAATTGCCTGGAGGTTTGTGCCACCTCCTGACACACATACTGCAATCTTCATCTATCCTCCTAACTTTGGTGCCTTCTTACGTTTACAATCCTAAGTTTACTTCATTCGACTACATGTCTCATTCAGTAAAACTTAGAGATTGTTAACTAGAAGCCACCTTGCTTATGATTATACGAGGTCTACACCTTTTTCACCGTCTACGATTTTACCTACTACGTAAGGTGTATCACCTGCAGAGCGCATAGCCTCCATTGTCTTATCCACATCAGCTGGGTCAACAGCTACAATCATGCCAAGTCCCATATTGTAAGTGTTATACATCATGTGCTCGTCTACATTTCCCTTTTTAGCCATAAGCTTGAAGATTGCTGGAACTTCGTAGGAGTCCTTTTCTACAACAGCACGCTTTCCTTCTGGGAGCATACGTGGAATATTCTCATAAAAACCGCCACCTGTAATATGTGAGCAAGCCTTAACCCTAACACCTGCATCCTTAACAGCCTTAAGTGCCTTAACATAAATACGAGTTGGAGCAATGAGAGCCTCACCTAATGTGCAGCCCAATTCATCATAATATGTATCAAGACTTTCCTTTGTCATATCGAAAATCTTTCTTACAAGAGAGAAACCATTTGAATGAACACCGGTAGATGCCATTCCAATAAGCACATCACCATCCTTGAGATTTTCACCTGTGATGATATCCTTCTTATCTACGATACCTACAGCAAAGCCTGCAAGGTCGTATTCATCCTCTGGCATAAGCCCTGGATGTTCTGCTGTCTCACCACCTACAAGAGCACAGCCTGACTGTTTGCAGCCCTCTGCTACACCGCTTACGATTGTAGCAATCTTCTCAGGGATGTTCTTGCCACAGGCAATATAATCCAAGAAAAACAGTGGCTCGCCGCCAGCACAGGCAACGTCATTTACGCACATTGCCACAGCATCAATACCAATGGTATCATGCTTGTCCATTAAAAATGCCAGCTTTACCTTTGTGCCGCAGCCGTCTGTACCAGACAGAAGAACTGGCTCATCCATATTTTTAATAGCACTCAAATCGAATGCGCCTGAAAAGCCGCCGAGACCGCCAAGTACCTCTGGGCGCATAGTGCCTTTCACAAACTTCTTCATAAGCTCCACTGACTCATATCCTGCCTCAATATCCACTCCTGAACTCTTGTAATCCATGTTTCTCTCCTTTTTAATTGCTTTTAGTCCGCCTGTTTAATTTAGTCTTTCTAAGCTCCCGCAAGCCATCTCCCATACTGCGCTAGGCAACCTCCCGCTTTGCGGTTCCTTCCTAGCTTGAATGGGGCCCTCTTGCTCGCGCCCACCAACATTTTCTAAACAGGCTCATATAATTTTTATAAATAAAAGGAAACCCTTTTTTTTAAGAGTTTCCTTCTACATATCTAAGATAGGAAGGCATGATAGCCTTCGGTCTGTAGTTTTGCGTCCTTCGATTCTACGGACTCCTTCTGCTCTACGATGAAATCGTGGAGTTTGCCTGCCAGGGATGCATCTGTCATGGCAAGCATTTTAACTGCAAGGATGCCTGCATTTGCGCCACCGTTGATTGCAACTGTAGCTACAGGTACGCCTGTTGGCATTTGCACGATAGAATAGAGGGAGTCCACCCCACCTAAATCGCTGGTCTTCATTGGAATGCCGATAACCGGGCCTTCAAAGATTGCTGCGCACATTCCTGGAAGATGTGCTGCCTTTCCTGCACCTGCAATAATAATCTGCACGCCTCTGTCCTTTGCTGTCTTTGCATAGTCAACAAAAATATCTGGCTCACGGTGGGCAGAAATAATACGCATCTCATAATCCACGCCAAACTTTTCTAGGATTTCCACAGCCTTTGCCATTACAGGCATGTCGCTGTCGCTTCCCATTACAATACTTACCTTTGCCATAACATATCCTCCTAGTTGTTCTCTCGCTCAGGAACGAATTCTTTCTAAGCTCCCCTTAGGGTTTCCTCCAAAACTTTGACCTGAGCTATTTATAAATTTAGATGAGCCTGTAGCTATCAATCGGTAAATCTGGACCTAACAAGTAACTATCAAGCTCTTAGTGTTACTAAAGGAGAGCTTTCTTCAGCTCGACGTAGTAATACTAAGGCTTGAGAGTGTAACTTGTTAGTCACAGCCTAAAACTTGAGAGCGTAACAGGCGGACTACATCTCGTCTAGTACCTTATTAAGCTCTTCAGTGCCAGGCACTACGAAGCGTCCCTGTCGAATGACAGGAAGCTCACGTCCATCCGCTGTGTGGACTGTGATGTCACCAAGCTCATAATAAGGTATGGTTATATCTGTGTGGCAGTTAAAATATGCCTTGGAAATATCGGATTTACGAAGTAATGAACATGAGTTATCCCTGGCAATACATTCTTTGCCATCTGGGTTGTACATAGGTACATCCTCCGCATGAGAATAACAGGTGTCTCCCACTGCAAAATGAGGTCCTGTTTTTTCTGCAATCAGGATAGGCAGCTTATCAGCTATACCAAACCTTTGACCCATTACAAAGGCTCTGGTGTTTGTTCCAATGGCAAACTCCCCTAAAGGAAGTGTCTCATGTTTGAACAATACGTTGTCGTATATGTATTTTTTATTTTCTTCTTCTGTAGCAAAATTGCTGCAGGTATAGGATGCGATTTTTCCATCCTTAAAAGTCATCTCCAGATTGCGATAACTCAACTCGTTTAAATATACCTGTGTCACATGAAGCACGCCTTCCGTGCCCTCAAGCTCAGGGGAAGTGAAAACCTCTCCTACTGGTATATTTACATCAGCAACGCAATTTTCAAAATTAGTCTGTGTGTCAGGGTTATCCAAATGATGAAGCTTTACCTTGATATCTGTGTGATTATCCCCTCTACCTGTGACATGCACATAATCCCCCTGGTCAAGAACGTCGATAATGTGCTGCTGGATATTTTTATACAGCTCATAATCCATTGTATTTATAGCCACGGTCTCATTAAAGATTTCGTTGAAATCCTTGCCAATCTCAGGTATCGGATATGCGATAATCGTAAAGCTGCGCTCTTCGCCATGGACATATTCGTTTGTTATCTGTCCGTTTTGACTTGCATAATAAACGTTTAATTCATTCTGCTTTTGAGTGTATGTGGCATTAGCTTGCTTGTTTGCAGGCTCAAATGGAACTTCTCCAAAGGTTTCTATAACGGCTGGACCACCATATACTGCTGCCAGCTCCTTGTGCTTTTCAAATGTGTTTTTCAGAACTTCCAGCATTCTATCTGCCATGCCCTTGTCCCAAAAATATGCTCTGTCGTCCTTGTGGTCGTATTCACACTGCTTGTTTGGCACTGAGGAATACAAGTCACGTGAAGTCTTACCACCAAATCTCACTGTTGCCGAAAGACCTGCCTCTGAAAACATGCGGATAGCTTCACGGGTCATAAGCTCAAAGCCTACTGGCGCATGAATCCCCACTGTGTCTTTTATGGTGATATCCTTGCCTGTCACTTCAAAGCCTTTGATATATCCATCCACATAGGTGCGAGCCATTGCAACCACATCCTCATGTGGCAAGCTGCGCAAATGAGCAGCTATCATTCTTTCATTTTGTCCAATGTACATTCCGTATTTATACATGTATCTGTCATCGGACAAATCATCCTTCATAATAATGTTTGTATAAAAATCATAGTCCGCATCTATCATGCTGATAATCTGTTCTGAGATAAACAGCTGACTATAATCATGCTTTGCAGAATAAAGAGCCTCTAAAATGCTCTCTCTACGGTATTTGTCTTCTTCCTCTATCTGACATTCACCATAAATCTGAAGAAGTAGCTCTATATAAATGGTGAATTTGTCAACTCGACCTGCAAATGCTGCTTCTATTATATGGGTCAGCTGGTAAAACACTGCTGAAAGTGGACCGCCCAATTCTTCACCTAGCTTTTCAACTGCAAAAGTAGGGCATAGATAGCTTTGTGGGTATCTGTCCTTGTCATAAATAGCAAACACCGCTGCATTATCACTTTCACATTCTTGCAATGTGCGCCCTGACAGCTCACCATTTATGGCTTTTTTCATAATAGGAAGAACTGTCATCACAAAATCTGCCACCTGATTAAAATAATCCTGAAGCTGACTTGGCAATGCCTCGTCTTCTTTTATAGTAGAAATGCGCTCTGTAGCAAGCTCAAAGCGTTCTAATATATCATCAGTTTCCTGATAGAAAGTCTTACTCATATTAACCTCTGGTAACTCCTATAATAAGTGTTGCTATCCAAATCAGCATAACAAAGCTGCTGACACCAAGGCAGATAGCTCTGTATTTCAGCTCTGTTTTTGTCTTCATTTGGCCCACATTGAAAATAAATGCGATAACGGAAACCAAAAACCCCAATGTGCCAAGGCCTCCTAGCCATCTAGGGGTCTCCCCAGACAAATATACAGAACCTGTCATAATTGCAATATATAGAACAAAAGTAAAAAGTGAAACTCCAGCACAGTACATAGCCTCCATAGGCAGTGCCTTGAGCTGATTGCCATAGGAATTACGTCTGCGAAAACGTCCTCTAGCCATTATTTCACTCCGTATTCCTTGTAATATGCATCTATGCGTGACTTCATATCATCATCAATAACTACACGGCCTGAGCACTGTCTATTGTGCAAATGCTCTACAACCTCAGACATGGAAACAATGGCACTGGTGCTGAAGCCATACACATCTGCCACTTCATCCAAGGCAGTCTTTGAAGTGTCACCTGATAGTCCTACCTCTTCACGGTTCAAGGAAACCATCAAGCCAACGATTGTCACATCTCCCTGGGCTCTGACAATAGGAACAGTTTCTTCCATGCTCTTTCCAGAGGTGGTAACATCCTCTATCATAACCACTCTGTCCCCGTCCTTGATTTTGTAGCCAAGCAGAGAACCCATATCCGCACCATGGTCTTTTTCTTCTTTTCTGTTACTGCAATATTTTACTTCCTTGCCGTAAAGCCTGTAAAATGCTTCTGCGGTGATAACAGCCAAAGGGATACCCTTGTATGCAGGACCAAATAGCACATCAAAATCCTCTCCAAAGGCTGAGTGAATGGCCTTTGCATAGTACTCGCCTAAGCGCATCAGCTGGCTACCTGTAACATATGCTCCAGCGTTCATAAAAAATGGAGACTTTCGCCCTGACTTCAATGTAAAATCACCGAACTTTAGGACGTCTGCCTCCACCATAAACTCTATAAATTCTGACTTGTAACTCTCCATAAAAAATCTCCTAACTAAAAGATTTCACAAACAATGCGATTGTACCATAGAAAAGTTGGCATTTCAATGGAACATATGAAGGTTTTAATCCTTTTTATGTTATAATACCTTCATGAGAAAAAAAGAATTAGCACTGATTGTAATTGAAAGATTAAAAAAGGAATATCCATATAGTGATTGCACTTTGGATTATGATGATGCCTGGAAATTGCTGGTGTCCGTGAGGCTGGCTGCTCAATGCACCGATGCCAGGGTAAACGAGATAGTACCTTTGCTTTATGAAAAATTTCCTACTATTGATGCCATTGCAGATGCAGATGTGGCTAAAGTAGAGGAAATTGTCAGGCCATGCGGTCTGGGAAAGTCAAAGGCAAAAGACATAGTGGGATGTATGAAAATGCTTAGAGAAGCGTATAACTATCAGGTGCCAGACACTATGGATGAGCTTCTATCACTGCCTGGAGTGGGACGCAAATCCGCCAATCTGATATTAGGGGATGTGTTTGGAAAGCCTGCGATAGTCACAGACACCCATGCCATCAGGCTTTCAAACCGCATTGGACTTGTGGACAACATAAAAGAACCTACAAAGGTGGAAATGGCACTCAGAAAAATCATTCCCCCAGAAGAAGGCAATGGACTGTGTCACAGGCTGGTAGACCACGGCAGAGCTATCTGCACTGCTCGCACAAATCCCTACTGCGACAAATGCTGTTTGAATGATGTGTGCCGCTCTGCAGGTAAATTCAAATAGCTTTTAAAATGGGCTTCGAAGCATTTGCTTCGAAGCCCTTCATCATTTCAAGTATTTTTTTAGTAAACTACAAACTCTGCATCTTCACTGGTAAAGCCTGAATCTACCAGGGCTTCTGCTTCTGCTTTTGATGTGGTGTAGGTCACCTTATTTGATTTTGCATCTGTTA
>CAMNPQ010000026.1 GCA_946548305.1 uncultured Pseudobutyrivibrio sp. | reverse complement strand
ATTAATAACTGAGTCAGCCGTAAGGATAATATTTTCTTTATCTGCTGTTATATCAGTTGTCTGCTTGTTCGCAACCTTTTCAACTTTAGTAACAGTCCAATTCAATGCTTTATTGTAATCTGTAAGCACAGAACCAACAGTTAAGGTTCTTTCATCAGCTGAATAGATTTCCTTTTTTGTTGAAGCATCATAATGATTAATTGTAACCTTTACTTCACTTCCACCTTGATTAACAATTACATATGTAGAAAAATGATCTGTGTTAAATACAACATCACCAGCTTCACTGACTGATGCTCCCATATTTTCTACTTTATCACTTTCTTCATCATAATGATAAACGGAAGCAGTATCCCCCTCGCTTACCTCAGGAGTTGAAACCTCAACACTGACTACATTTTTTGGTTCTACTTCTTCTCCATCAACTATGAATTTAATATCATAAGCCGCTACACTGTTAACTGCTTTCTGTGTTGCAGTTGCCTGCTCATCTACCTTATTCTGAATCTCATCTGTGACTTCTACTTCGCTAACAGTAAGTTCTGCTCCCTCTGGTAAATCAGAAGCATCTGAAAGAGTAACAACAACTGTGATTGAATCATTGCTATATGTGAATTGTGTTTTCTTATTGCTCTTGTCATATCCACAAAGCTTACATACACCATTTTCATCGAAGTCACATTTTTCTTCTTCCTCATGCTTCTCTCCATCTTTGTCTTCCCATGACTTAATGTGAGTGCCGTTCTTATTTGAAGTATATGTATAAACTATTACCTGTTCTTTCTCATGACCGCAAAGAGTACAGATACCATCCTCGCCATACTGGCAGTTCTCTTCTTCAGAATGTTCTACTCCATCTTCGTCTGTCCATGTCTTCACATGACTGCCATTCTTATTAGAAGTGTATGTGTACTGGATTTCATTCTCTTCAGTTGCTTCTTCAGCCTTCTTTTTGGCATCTTCTTCTGAAGCATTCTTTTCTTCTTCAGTAAGTTCTTCTGTGGCTGTAACATCCGAAGACTTTGTAGCACCAGCTCTTGCCTCTTCTGTATTAACTTTTTCATCAGTAGTTGAAGCGTTATCACCAGATACAGATGTCTCTGGATTTGACTGGCTTGCATCAGTTGCAGTTTCATCTGACACTTCTGTAGCTGGATTGTTTGAAACCTCAGCCTTAGGATTTGTCTCAGCTGCATTCTCTGATGTCTCACCATCTAAGCTTGTCTGGCTGGCATCGACTGAAACCTCACCAGACTCAGCAGATTGATTTGAGCTATCACCTACTGTTACATTACCAGCTGACTCCCCTTCAGCTGCAGCAGACGAACTCTCCTCTGTATTAACAATGACGGTCTCCGCAGACGCATTATCCACATCAGCGTCAGCAATAACACTTGCTGGAGTCGATGCAAAAAGCGCAAACGCAAGACCAAAAGACAGTATTCTTTTTAGCATAGGATTTTTTCTCATATTAAAATGCTCCCTTTTTTGCGGTATGTGAACATTAGGTAAATAAAATGTGTTCACTCTGTGTCCAGATGATATAGTATTACAACTGATAACAATTTGGAACCACTTTGGCAAGAAGTGCAGCTTTTTGGCAAGAAAAAACACCAGGTGGCAAAACCTGATGCAAAAAAGTTATTATTTACATATTTTTTTCAATGGATTTCCAGACTATAATTTACACATTTTAATATATGTAGCAATATACACATTATTTTTGAACTATTCTTCCTCTTCCATATGATATAAACGGATGTAATTACCAAATTCAGGGAGAGGAAGCCATATACTACCATCTCGGTTTTCTGATGTTGCAATTATCCCTTTTCCAAGTAACCGCTCCCTATATTTATTAAAGCCTGATGAAGTAATGAAATCTCCTCTCTTATTTAAATAATCAATAGCATCTTTTCTTTTGACTATTTTTTTATCGGCCTCAAGTATTGTTAATGCCTTCAAAATCTTCTTGTCATTTTCTGACAATTCAGACCACAGTTTTACGTAAGAGTACTTAATAAGCTCGCTTCTATATTCTACTTCTATATCTTTTATTTCAGAATTATTATTTATATATTTTTCAAAATACCAATAACCAAGCACCTGGTAAGCAAAAGCATATCCTTTAGTCATTTTCGCCAGCTTTATGGCTTCTTTTTCTGAAATATCAAAAGTATTAAAATAAGAAACTGTCATCTGACTCTCATCCAGAGGGGGAACCTCCCTTTCCAATGTCCTTGTCAGAAATGTGCAACCTTTAGTAACTGTTAGCAACAAGGTGTCACTAGGTGCAACCTTTAGCAACTGTTAGCAACAAGGTGTCACCAGGTGCAACCTTTAGCAACTGTTAGCAACAAGGTGTCACTAGGTGCAACCTTTAGCATAACTGCTGCCAATGAAAGCAGCAGTTTAATTTTGCTAAAGCAAAACACACATTTCCTGCCAATGCATGAAATGTGTGCCATATACGGATTCAATTAATCTGATGATTAATTGAATCCTACTACCTTCTGTGCAATTTTGTAGGCTGTGATGGAAATAGCTCTTCCACTGTGACCTGGTAAGTTTGTGGTTGCGCACATAAAGCCATAACGAAGCTTTCTGTACAGATAATAGTCATGCTCTTTTATGTATTTCCACAGGTCTTGGCGTTTCTTTTGGTTTTCCTTTGTGCCACTCTTCATTAGTAATACTGTGGAAATAACAGTAATCATTTCCAGATAGTTGAACATGTACTTTTTAACATGACTATCTTTGATATTCTTGTAGTCATATGCCTCAAGCATAAGCTTGTTTACCTTTATCTGCTGGTCTATGCGGCTAATCATCACCTTTTCATTTACTGATTGATCGTCACGACCAATGAAATATCTGTAGAAATCCACATCTAAGTAGTAGATATTTTTTACATAAGGGAGTGGATAAAATACATAAAGGTTGTCCACATAGAAGGTGTGCTTTGGCAGCTCTAATCCGCAATCTCTAAGCAACTTTGTACGATAGATTACGGAATGCATTAGAATGTACTGTCCTTTTCTAAAGTGTCTTGTTTCTTCCCAGGTAAAATACCTGTTCTTTGGAAGGCTGGAATAAGACATTACCTTTTTATGGTGAGCACCTTCCTTTTCGTATACAAAATTAGATACAAGCATATCAAGCTGTTTGCTATTCTCCACAGAGCTTCGAAGCACTTTTAGAATCTTATCATATGCTTCCTCATCTACCCAGTCGTCAGAATCCACTACCTTAAAGAAAAGACCTGTGGCATTTTTTAGTCCTGTATTTACAGCCTGACCATGCCCACCATTCTCCTGATGAATAGCCTTTATAATGGATGGGTGCTCGGCTGCAAGTCTGTCAGCAATTTCAGCTGTGTTATCCTTTTGACTGCCATCATCTACTATGATGATTTCCACATCTTCTCCGCCGTGTAGCAATGTCTCTACGCAATGTTCCATATAATCTGCAGAATTGTAACAAGGTACTGCAAAACTAAGTAATTTCATACATATACTCCTAACTATATCCGCTGTAATACGAAAATGGGGACGGTTGCCCGTCCCCATTAAGTAACCTTTATGATTTTAACAAACTTAGCCGATATCATCAACTAATTCAATTTATTGAATCAAAAGATTTATTCTGCCTCTACTGTTGGTCCCATCTCTTTTTTCTTTGCAAGATAGCTTTTGATTGCAAGGAATTCAAGGCAAGCAAGAAGTAATACAAGGATCACATCTACTGTGTAAAGAATCTTCTGCCATGTTGGAATACCTGTGCTGATATCTGTATCATATGCACGGCTGTTTACAACTGTGTAAAGAATATTCTTTGACGCCTGTCTCATTGCAATAACAGATGTAGCTGATGTCTGGTCAGTAACTGTAGACTGTGGTGTAGAATATGTTGCAAGCATAAGGTCACAACCATTTCTAATCATTCTATCAGCATCCTGATATCCGTATCCACCAAAGTAGTCTGTCTCTGCAAAGCCTCTGAAGCCCCACTCTCCACGAAGTACTGTGTTGAGAAGTGCTGAGCAAGCTTCTGCTGGCTCTGTACCAATATTGTTGAATGCAACCATTGTTGCACCTGGGTTTGAATTCTTGAATGCAATCTCAAATGACTTCAAGTAAATCTCACGAAGTGACTGCTCGTTGAGCCATGTGCAGAGGAAGCCTGTACGGTTTGTTTCCTGATCGTTTGTAGCAAAGTGCTTAACGTATGAGTAAACGCCCCACTCTCTTGCTCCGTTTACAGCATTTGCGCACATCCATCCTGCAAGTACACCGTCCTCTGAATAGTATTCAAAGTTACGTCCTGCAAATGCAGATCTGTGTGTGTTTGTAGCTGGTGCATACCAACCAGAAACATCCATATCGTTAGCCATACGTCCGATAGACTGACCAAATGCAAGTGCCATATCCTTATTCCATGTGCAGGCAATCATTACTGCTGCTGGGAATCCGATAGAGCCCTGACCTGTAAAGTTGTTGTTGATTGAAGCAGGACCATCACAATCGTATGTCATAACCTTGCCTATTGATTCTACTGCTGATGTCTCGTATCCACCAAGCTCGATAAGAGTGTTCATCTCTGATACTGACATTTCATCAAGCAATGTGTCCCAAGCTGGGTCATCATAGTCAACGCCACGAAGTTCCTTTAATTCAACACCATTCTTTGCGCCTGTTGTAGGCATTACATCTGAATCGTTGTTGTAAGCTGTAGGATCATAGTTTGTCTCGTTGTAATAAGTAGCTTTGTATTCATCAGACATTTCGAAGTTTGTAGGAGCTGCTGTAGCTTCTGCGTAGTTTGCAAATCCATCTGCACGAGAAAGATATGTAACATCACCCTCTGCAAACTGGAACTGATTTGTAGCTGCTACCTGATCGCTCTCACGCTTGTTAGACTCGTCATATACGATATCTGAAGCAACATTTATAGTATCTACTGCAATCTTGTTGTGTGAATCTGAGTTGATAGAAATCTCATAATCACCAGCTTCAAGTACATAGCAGCCCTTGCCGTATGTATCATAAGAAGCCATATCCTCAAGTGCGAATGAGATAGAAACTGTCTCAGAAGCACCGGGCTCAAGTGTCTGTGTCTTTGCGAACTGGATTAAGTTTGCTGCAGACTTTTCAATACCACCGTTTGTGTAAGGAGGATTATAGTAAACTTCTACAACGTCCTTTCCTGCCACATCACCTGTGTTTGTAACTGTTACATCAAATGAAACTGTAGTGCCATCATTTGTGATAGCTCCCATCTCCTGAGAGAAGGTTGTGTAAGACAGACCATAACCAAATGGATAAACTACCTGAGAGTCATAATCAAACTCCATGTTTCCAGCCTCTGCTTCTGCAGCTGCTGTCTCATAATATTTGTATCCAACATAGATACCTTCTACATAGTTTACAAATGTAGGATATGACATTCCGCCTTCTGCAAACATGTTCTCGAAACCAAATTCAGACATATTTGTGTAATCGAAATCGCCAAAGTTGTTATATGTAGGTGTTGCAAACAAATCAGCAACAAATGTATCAGCTGTCTTTCCTGAAGGGTTTACCTGACCTGCAAGAATCTCGCCAAGTCCATCAAAGCCTGTCTGACCTGTACCTGGGCAGTAAAGAACTGACTTAATTTGTGAATAGTCATTTACAAAGCCAAGCTCCATAGCATTAGCTGAGTTTACAACTACGATAACCTTGTCAAAGTTTGCTGTTACTTCATCAAGAAGTGCCTGCTCTCTGTTAGAAAGCTCAAGATAAGATTTAGAAGCATCTAAATCGTCCTTCTGGTCAGAATAACGAACACCATGAACACCAAACATTCCTGAACCATCATCACTGAATGTGTCCTCACCATCATATGAAGCAGGAAGGTCTGCACCTTCACCACCAGAACGTGCGATGAAGAAAATAGCTGTGTCAGAAAAATCCTTTGCTGACTCAATCAAACCATTGTACTCATCAACTGTAGGCTCTGGGATTGTCCAATCCTGTCCCATCATACCTACTGTAGGTCTTGTGGTTCTCCAGCCTGTGTAGAAATCTACAAGATCCTGGTTGTACTCGATACCAGCATCAGTAAGTCCTGTAAGGAAATCTACTGTTGGGTATGCATCTGAAAGAGCGCCTGAACCTGTACCACCATAAATAGGATTTGTTGAAGACCATCCAAATACATTTACCTTTGTGCCTTCTGCAAGTGGAAGTGCCTTATCATCATTCTTTAAAAGAACGATACCTTCTTCGGCAATTTCAGTACAAAGTGCCTTTGCTTCTTCAATGGCATCATCTGAAATTGTTCCACCGCCCATTGCCATGTTTACCATAGAATAAACAGGACCAAGCAAAATAGAATTTACTACTACAATTACTACTAATGCGAAAGCAATCCATGCTTCCTTTCTGATAAAGCCCTTAAGAGGCTTCTTTGCCTTCATCGCACAGATAGTTACGACGATAGCGAGGATGAGTGCCACGCCTAAAATTACAAGCTGTGGAATCATCGTGTTGATTACGGCAATTACGTCCGCAATGTTGATGTTTAACATTCTCTCTTCTCCTTCCTATTAACTCATGATTAATAGTAAATTTATCTCAAAAGGTTAGTCCGCTAGACTCCAAGTACTCCGTGCTCCCGCAAGCCATCTCCCATACTCTCATTGCGGTGCAGTAGTTCCTCATTCGGTATGGTGCCCTCTTGCTCGCGCTTGCCTAGGTTGTGTGTCCAGCTCATCTAAACTTTTAAGTTCATTAAAACTTTCACTACACCAGCTGGTAGTCAACAAGCTCAAAAATTTCTCAAGCGAGACGTGCTGTCGAGCGGAGAAATATTTTGGCTTGTAGGCGTAACCAGCGGATGGTTGAGACTACGCTTCAGTTTTTGGGGTTTCTGGGAAGATAATCTTGTTTACAAAGAAGAATACCACCATAGAAACGCCTCCATTGAGTACTGTTGTTCCGATGTTGTAAATGAATGGAGCAACAAATTTGCCTGCTACTGCAACCCAGATACAGTTTATTGAGTTTACGATGCAGGTGATTACGATAAATGCCAGGATGTACCATGCTATCTGTTTGCCTGGCTTTTCATGATTGCGGAATACAAAATATTTTTGAATTGGGAAGTTGATACACTCACCGATTATCATGGCAATCATGTATGCTGTAAAATATGCAAGACCTCCATGTGCCTGGTCATAGCCTAATATGTTCCACTCAAAGGTCTCACCTGCAATTGTGAGTGGAATACCTGGCCAGCCAAAGGAACGATCTCCCAAAAAAGCAAAAGCTGCTGGTAAAAATGTGAGCAGTAAATACTTAAATACTGTGATTAAGTTACTTACGATTACGAACAAGCCACCCTCGCGAACCCATTTAGCAATTGCTGGGTGTTTCTCTACAAAATTGTTCCAAAGATTCATATTAATTCTCCTTTACCCTCATCCGCCCCTACGGGGCACCTTCCCCCTACAAAGGGGGAAGGCTTTTATTCCTTATGATTTAGACGTGCTTCGTATTTTTTGTTAGCGCGGGCGTTTTTGAAGTAGCCTCCGATTACACCGCCAAGACCACGGAAGAAATGTCCATTTGCAATGGTCACGATTGACTCTGCCATATCTCTGGAAACAGCACCTGCTGTCATCTTGCTCATTGCTCTAAATGGCATATTATAGATAAACATGGTGTTAAGGTCTGGCACCCCTTTTTCATAGGATTTATCAAGATTGTTTTTAAGCACTTTGTAAACCAATCTGCATATGCCACTTTTTGCATCCTTCATCTGGCAAAGAGCATCATTTATATCAAGTGGTCCAACCTTTTCCTCTGGAAGTGGTTTAGCATAAAGCTTTTCAAACTCTTCGTAATGTACGTTTCTCACGTTGCCTGTTTTATAGCTTGGAAGCTTTTCGATATCATAAGGAAGCTCTGTGATAGTACCTTGCCTGTCTATCTTGCCAGTCAGCTCGATATCTCTTACGTTTCTACCTACGTATATCTGATATTCTCCACCTTCAACTTCCCACTTGTTTGAAACTGTAGAGAAGTAACGGAAGGTCTTATCGTCAAATGGTATTTCCACATCTACGGCTTCTCCAGCCTTTATCCATACCTTTTTAAAGCCCTTCAGCTCTTTCTTTGGTCTGATAAGCCCCGACTCCTTCTTTCCTATATAAAGCTGTGCAATCTCTGCACCATCTCTATCTCCTGTGTTTCTGATAGTAAATTTTACTTTGTCATCACCTATCCAAAGGTCTGAATACTCGAAGGTGGTATAGCTCAATCCATATCCAAATGGGAACTGGACTGCCACATCAGCTGTATCGTAATAACGATATCCAATAAATGGTCCTTCACGATACTGCAGGTTTCTCTTTTCAGTGTCAGCATAATTTACAATCGAACAATCCGTATATGCGAATGGATAAGACTCTGAGAGCTTACCAGTTGGAATTTCCTTGCCAACAATGATATCTAAAAGTGCTGAAGCTCCTGCCTGTCCTGTGAGATATCCATGAAGTAATGCCTGAAGATTAGAAAGCCATGGCATTTTCACCGAAGAGCCTGCTGACATCACACCGATAATATGCTTGTTGTAAACTGTCAATTCCTCAAGCTCTTTTATCTGATACTCAGGCACATCAATAGACATTCTATCTGCGCCCTCGCTCTCTGCTATCTCATCAAGACCAAAGAAAAACAATACAACATCAGCCTTTTCCGGGTCATCAACCACATTTAAATCGTAATTTGAAATCTGTTCTCTGATAGTCTCAACCTTTGTTGAATTAACCTGAGAACTTCCAGAACCCTGGTATCGTGGCTTGTCTACAAATGGTCCACGAAGACATACTGTAGTGCCTGCCTTTAAAGGAAGAATGCTGTCATCATTCTTTAAAAGTACCGCTGAATTTACAGCTGCCTTTTTTGCAATTGCATGATGTGCTTCCTTATCAAAGCCCTTTGAATGGTCATTATCTTTAAAATAAATAGCTGCCTCTATAATAGGAAGAATGGCTTTATCAATCTCTGCCTCTGTAATGCGACCTTCACCCTCTGTTGCAGCCTTTATCAGCTCTCTTGCTGAATCAAGTCCAGGATTTGGCATCTCCACATTTGACTGGCATTTAACACCTTCCACATGATCGTTGCTGGCGCCCCAGTCTGTAACAACGATGCCATCAAAGCCCCATTCATCTCTTAATATATCCACCAGCAGGTGTTTATTTTCATTGGCATACTCACCATTCACTTCGTTGTAGGCAGACATGATTGTCTTTGCCCCACCTTCTTTAACAGCGATTTCAAATGCAGTTAGATAAATCTCACGAAGTGTACGCTCGTCAACTACGGCATTCATTGCCATTCTGCGATACTCACGAGAGTTTACTGCAAAATGCTTTGGACAAGAATAAACATGCTTGCTCTGAATACCCCTTACATAAGAAGCAGCCATCTTGCCTGCCAAAATAGGATCCTCACTAAAGTACTCAAAGTTACGTCCACATAGAGGTGAGCGTTTCATATTCAGGCCTGGTCCAAGTAACACATCCACATTTTGTGCAATTGCCTCTTCACCTAATGCTGCTCCTATCTCCTCACCAATCTCTGGATCCCAGCTGTTTGCCACTGTGGCAGCTGTTGGGAAGCATGTGGCTGGAAGTGAAGCATTTAGCCCCAAGTGATCTCCTGCGCCTTCCTGACGACGTAAACCATGAGGTCCATCAGAAAAGGTGATTGACTGTATATCAAGACGAGGAATATCACGGGATTCCCACTCATTTTTACCGCTTAGAAGTGCGGCCTTCTCCATCAATGTAAGCTTTGAAATTATTTCTTTAGCGTCCATTCATATCCTCCATATACTCTGACTGTTAACTCTGATATTAATCTACCACGATATAAAAAAAACAAGCTGCCCCGAAGGACAACTTGTCAATTTTCACGGACGACTGGTCATTTTTTAGATGCAAGCAGCACTTTTACCTTGAACCATCCATCATCATAGCTACAGTTCATGGCACCACCATATTTTTCTGCAACCTGGTTTATAGATTTTAGACCAAAGCCGTGTTTTACATTATCTTTTTTTGTAGTCTGAGGCAGATACGAGCCTCCAAATATGCGGCGTCTACCACTGCTTCTAAGCCTTACATTTGAACTGTCTGAGCTGTTTTCACATTCAATTATAATGAACTGATTTCTGGAACGAACCGACAGGGTAATGAGCCTTTTTTCTTTGTTTTCCACCTGCTGAGTAGCCTCAATAGCATTATCCAAAATATTTCCAAACAAGGAGCAGATGTCTTTTACATGAATATCCGAAAGCAAATCACCATCTATCATGGCATTTAAAGTGATGTCCTTTTTCTGGCATTGAAGACTCTTTGTTGTGAGAATCACATCTAACACCTTGTTGCCTGTGTTCATGAAGGATTCCTGGATTTCAATGGCCTGCTCCATATCATTAAGCACCTCTGCTCTTTTTTCTGGGTCGTCCTCATTTTTTAAAGCCATCACATAATGCTTCATGTCGTGCATCTCCTTGCGGAGTGCCTCTGAATTGTCAATGGCAAGCTTGTACTGTTCGTACTGCCTCTGAAAAAGCTGATTGATAGCGTCACTCTCGCTTTTGGCTGCCATCTCATTTCTGCGCCCCATTTCTGTCATAAGCATGAGCATTCCACCAAAATCCACCAGTGTTCTCACATAGAGCATGTTTTCCGTGGCAGAAAAAGGAGTTCTGGGATTGATAAAGCTGATATTTGACATGATAAAAGCACCAATACCAGTAGCAATGACACTGACAAGCTCTTTGGTTTTCACATTCAGGTTTCTGTTTCCTGTATAATTGTCCCGCTCAAATCTAAAATAGACAATATATACTATCGTATATACGATAATCATGCTTATAAATGACCCTAGCAGGCTTTCCCGATCAGCTATTCTAACGCTCCACACATATAGCTGAATATACAAACTGGCAGCAAATTCTGCCAATACAAATGCATGGGTAGTTATGACACCACAGTCCTTTGGCTTGATATCCAGCACCACATAAAGCTGCAAATACATCAGACCTACTGCACCAATCATGGCTGGAATCCAAAATCCCAAAGGAAGTAACCCGGCTACAAACTGATATGCTATCTGCATGCCCAATGCCCCAATGCACTGGATGATATATATCTTATCCTTTCGTCTTCGCTTATAAATATTGAAATAAACAAAAACCGCCAGCCATTCAGCTATAGCGGTAAATAATCGAGGAGTTTCCTGTAAATTAAGTGGTTCTAAAAAAGCATGTAAATCCATATTCATCTCCTAAAGAATATCTTCAGTAAGTGCAGCCATAAATTCCTTTTTTCTAGCTCTGCTAATAGGCAGATAAATGTTTTGGCCAAGCAGCACTTCTTCCTTTTGAACAGCTTCTACATGGGACAGATTAACAAGATATGCATTATGGCATTTACTAAATCCATGCTCCTCCAGCATCTCTTCAAAACGCTTTAAAGGACCGATTGTCACATAATCATTGTCTTTAGCATGTATAACCACATTGTTGCGTTGACTTTCGATATAGTAAACGCTGTCGCAATCCAGCTTCAATTGCTTGTCATCCACCGATACTTTAATGTAAACGTGCTGCTTTTTTGACTGCACACGTAAAATAGCCTTTTCAAAAAGCTGGGCAAACTGAGGATATGGCACAGGTTTTAACACATATCCCAAAGCATCCACCGCATAGCCCTGTACCGCATAGGAAACTGTAGATGTAATGAAAATGATGATTACATCAGAATCCAGTGCTCTAATTTTTTCAGCCGCAGCCATGCCATCCATGTGCTTCATCTGGATATCTAAAAGGATAATATCAAACTGTCCTTTGTAGTCGTCCACCAAATCAATGCCGTCACTGAGATGGGTAACAGAAAACTGCTCGTTTGATGTGTTGCCATATTTAGTTATATACCCCTTTAAAAGATTAGCTGCTTCTAGCTCATCTTCCACGATACACACATTTATCATCTATTTAGCTACTTTCTTTACTCGCTTTTAATCTGCACATTCACATACCAGCAAATACCCTTGCTTTAGACTTATTGTAGCAGCTTCAGCCACAATCTCATTACTCACAGTAAGTGTATTAAACCCTTCGATGGTAGCATCTAAAAGAGGGTATTTAAATCCATTCATTGAAAGACCACTGACCTTTCCATAATAGGGAAATACTGATATATACTTTCCGTATTGCCCCTCCTTTGAAAAGGAGATTTCAGCCTGCCCCTTTAGCATTTGCAGTCTGTTTTTCAAATCCTGTATATATATTTTTCTGTTATAAGCAAGTCCCATACCTAAAAGTGCAATGTTGCCAAGGCTGTGGTCAATCCTTCCACCCAAACCACCAAGAATCACAATATCCCCAGTAGTATGTTCAAATGCATAATTTAATGCCGCCTCTATATCGGTATCATCCTTTATGGGATTCAGCTTAATCACCTTTATGGTATTTGGAATCTGACCTATTATGTCTGCTCCTGCTGAATCGAAATCTCCAATCACAACATCTGGCTCTATTTTAGTAGCCTTTAAGTGTAAATATCCCTTGTCACAGGCAATAATAAATCTATCCCCTGCCAGCACATCAGCTATGGTATTTGTTAAAAAATCAATATCTGGACAAACCGCTCCCACTACAAAAACAGTCATCGCATTTTCTCCAAAAGATTCTTAGTGTTTTCCTTCACATCCCCTTTGAACACTGCCGAACCAGCAACTATTATGTTGGCACCTGCATCAAGCACCTTTTCAATGGTATCACGGTTTATTCCACCATCTACTTCTATATCAAGCTTTAGCTTTTTTGTAGCAACTATCTCAGACAGTTCACGCACCTTATCTAAGGTGTAATCTATAAGCTTTTGCCCACCAAAGCCAGGATTGACAGTCATAATGAGTACCATGTCCACCTTGTCTAAAACGTGTGCAATGCTGCCCACTGGTGTAGATGGATTCAGTGCCACTCCCACCATAGTGCCACATTTTTTTATCATCTCTATTGTAGCATCCAAATGTTTGCAGGCTTCCGCATGAACAGTGATAATATCCGCTCCTGCCTCAGCAAAATCCTTTACATATCGCTCAGGGTCCACAATCATCAGATGTACGTCGATAAGTCTATCGGTATATTTTCTGATACTTTTTAAAACCGGAAGTCCAAAGCTGATACTTGGTACAAACACGCCATCCATAACATCAAAATGAACATACTGTGCACCAGCTTCATCAATAAGCTCCAGCTGTTCCTTTAGTATTCCAAAATCTGCTGCTAAAATTGAAGGAGCCAAACATTTTTCCATAATTATTCACCTATATTTATTGTTCCTTTCATTTAACATTTCGCCGTAAATCTGTAGATAGTTCTCATATCGACTAGGGGAAATCCGCCCATCTTCTACCGCCTTTTTAACTCCGCAATCTGGCTCTTTAACGTGAGCACAGCCAGTAAATTTACATTCCATTGCAGGCTTAGTAAATTCTGGAAACAATGTGTATAAATCCACTGGTTCAAGCTTTGGTACGAAAAGGGACGAAAACCCTGGAGTATCCATGATAAAGGTGTCATTTCCAAGATACAGAAGCTGGGAATGTCTTGTTGTGTGTTTGCCTCTGCCTATTTTTTCAGAAACCTCACCTGTCTCCATTGTGTGCCCCTCAGTCAAAATATTGACAATAGAGCTTTTTCCAACCCCAGAAGGTCCTGCCACTGTGGTGGTCTTTTTCTGTAAAAAGGATTTCAACTGGTCTATACCAATATTTTTTTTAGCTGAGCAAAAAATCACTTTATAGCCTGCTGGCTCATAAGTGTTTCGCATTTCTTCCTCAAATCCATCATCAGCCAAATCATCCTTGTTGAAGCAAATAGTTATAGGCAATTCCTGCTCTTCCATCATACATAAAAATCTGTCCAAAAGATTTAGATTTGGTTCAGGATTCTTAGTAGCAAAAATGAGCAATGCCTGATCCACATTTGCCACCGCTGGTCTGATTAGCTCAGATTTCCTAGGTAGCAGCTTTACTACATTGCCCGTTTTATCTTCATCGGAGATGATGTCTATTTCCACATCATCCCCTACCAATGGTTTAATTTTTTCTTTTCGAAAGGCTCCCTTCGCTTTACATTCATATATGCCTTTATCCTCTACATAGACATAATAAAACCCTGCGATGCCTTTGATAATCTTTCCCGTCATAGATTATTCAGCTGTGCCATTTACTGTCTGAGTCACTGCTCCCTCTGGAAGAGGTGTCACATTGTCCTCAGCAATAGGCGTCAGTGTAATGGTCAGAGATTCTTTTGTTACTCCTGAAATATTTATAGCCTGATTCTTTTCCATAGAACCAGATTTGTTAAGCTCTGCTATAGAATAAGCACAAACACTGTCAAATGGGTTTGAAATAGTGTAGCTGTATGTCTTTTCTTTAGCACCTTTGCTTATTACAAGACTGATGGTGGAATTGGCAGCAACCACTTCCCCTGCAGAAATAGACTGGCTGATAACCTGACCTGCTGCCACTGTATCAGAATATTCCTGAGTAGTGCTTGTAACGATAATTTTTGCTTTATCTAAAACTGTAGTAGCTTCTGCCTGTGTTAGGCCTACAACTGTAGGAACAGTAACAGTCTCGCCATCTGTGGCTGTCTCTTCTGTGGTAGTAGTCTCTTCAGTAGTGGTTTCTGTGGTACCGGTGCTTTCCTGGTTAGTAGAGCTTGATGAACTGTCAGAGCTACTAGATGAACTTGATTCTGAGGACGAACTGCTGCTTGATGAGCCAGAAGAAGACTCCTCATCCCCTGCTACTGTAAGGCGCAGTGTGTCACTCAATGAGAATTCATCACCCTCTTTTGTAGACTGAGTCATGACTATTCCATCTTCATAATCATCACTATCCTCATAGGAAACTAAAATGTCATTCTCATCAAGACCAAGCTCTGTAAGCTCTTCAACTGCTGTTTCATATTCACTGCCAACCACATTTATCATGGTGACTTTTTTTGCACCAAAATCGAATAGTCCCACCATGTTTCCAAGGATTGCCACCACAATAACCACAATGGCAATACCTGCTGCTATTCCAGCGATAGTGATGATTCTGTCCATTCTTGAATCATCCTCATCTTCATAATCGTCATCATCATAGTCGTCGTAGTCATCATTCTCTGGCTCATCCTCTTCATACTCATCCACAAAAGTGAGTGCCTGAGCTGCCTTTTTGGTAAGAGACTCTTCCTGCTCTGGTGTGATTTTGGTAATGACCTGTGTCTTGCCTAAATCAGATTCTGTAATTGTAACAAAATCCTCATCAGGGCTTACCAAAGCTTTCTTTAAATCCATCAACAAATCAGAGATAGTTCCATATCTTCTGTCTGGAGATTTCATGGTAGATTTTAATATAATCTTTTCAAGGGAAATAGGTAAATCAGGCGCATAGGCACTAGGTGAAACCATTTCCTCCTGTAAATGCTGAATAGCGATTGCCACGGTATTGTCTCCATCAAATGGCACACGACCTGTAACCATTTCGTACATAACAATACCCAGAGAATAAATGTCACTTTTGCCATCAACAAAACCATTTCTAGCCTGTTCTGGTGAAGAGTAATGCACTGAACCCATCACATCAGCATGGATGGTATTTGAGCTTGCTGCTCTGGCAATACCAAAATCCGTAACCTTAACCTTTCCCTCTGTGGAAATGATGATATTCTGTGGCTTGATATCCCTGTGGATAATACCCTTCTGATGTGCGGCTTCAATACCACGACCCACCTGAATAGCAATAGAGATAGCCTCTTTAAAATTCAGCTGTCCCTTCTTTTCGATATATGTCTTTAAGGTAATACCCTCAACATATTCCATGACGATAAAGTACATGCCATTTTCTGTACCAACATCATAAATATTTACAATATTTGGGTGCTCCAAGCCTGCTGCCGACTGAGCCTCAGTTCTGAATTTGGCAACAAAGGTAGCATCCTCAGAAAATTCCTGCTTTAAAATCTTTATTGCAACTTCTCGACCTAAAATATGATCCTTGGCACGATAAACATCAGACATTCCGCCTGAACCTACTTTATCTATTACCTCATATCTATCCGCTATAAAAACACCTTGTGTAATCATGTATTCTCCTTTATCCTAAGCTCTCGATAATCACCACTGTAATATTGTCTTTGCCGCCGTGGGCATTAGCTGTGCTAACCAGCTTATTTGCTCTGTTTGCAATGGTGTCATCGGAAGTAATAATATCAAAAATCTCCTGATCATCAACCATATTTGTAAGACCATCTGAGCAAATCAAAATGTGCTCATCACCTGTGATTTCCACATCAAAGTAATCAGCAACTATAGATTCCTCTGCTCCAATAGCCCTTGTTATCATATTTTTACGCTTATCGAATTTAGCGTCATTTTCATCTAATTCTCCAGTTCGCACCAGCTCTGCAACCACTGAATGATCCTTTGTGACCTGCTTTAGCTTGCTTGATGTGGCAACATATAACCTGCTGTCACCTACATTTGCTACATAAAGATGTCCATCGAAAACAGTGGCAAGCACCAGGGTTGTCCCCATTCCTGCCTTTGTAGGATCTGTTTTAGATTCAGAATATATCCTATTGTTTGCGATTTGGATTGCCCGTTCAAAAATCCGTACAGTCTCATATTCTGTGGAGTTTTTTATTTCATCCACCAGAATTTCCACGCATTTAGCGGAGGCATAATCACCTGCCAGCTCTCCACCCATGCCATCTGCGACTATGTACAAATTTGGCAATTTACCAATTTGATTGTCAGAAGAAAATACTGAGTCTTGATTAACTCTTCTTCTCACTCCAACATCAGTCTTTTCATAGCTTATCATTCAGTAGTCCCTTTCGAAGCGTCAAGTACACGCTTTCTCAATTGTCCACAGGCTCCGTCAATATCTCGGCCCATTTCCCTTCTAATAGTAGCATTATTCACGTATTTTTCAATGTTTTTTTGGAAGGCCAAAGCCCTCTCATTGCTTGGACTTACAAAGTCTCTTTCCTTAATCGGGTTTACAGGAATCAGGTTTACATGGCAGTTTAGATGTCCTATCAGCTGCCCTAATTGGGTAGCATCCACATCCCTGTCATTCACTCCTGCCACAAGTGAGTATTCAAATGTTATCCTGCGACCTGTCTTGTTAAAATAATACTCACAGGCATCTATCAATTCATGGATATCATATTTGTTTGCAATTGGCATCAGTTCTTTTCTCTTGGCCTGATTAGGGGCATGCAGCGAAATGGCAAGTGTTATAGTCAAATCCTCATCTGCCAGCTGCTTGATACGTGGAACAATGCCGCAAGTGCTGATGGTAATATTTCTCTGTGAAATGTTTAGACCATTTTCATCAGACAAAAGATGTACAAATTTTACGATATTATCATAGTTGTCCATAGGCTCACCAGTGCCCATAACAACCAGGTTTGACACACGCTCACCTGTGTCCTTTTGGATTGCATAAATCTGTCCTAGCATTTCAGATGGTGTCAGATTTCTCACCCAACCGTCTAAGGTAGAAGCACAAAAACGGCACCCCATTTTGCAGCCAACCTGGGAACTGATACACACGGAATTTCCGTGCTTATAGCTCATCCACACACTTTCAACCATCTCTCCATCAAAAAGCTCAAAGAGATATTTTCTGGTGCCGTCAATTTTAGACACCTGGAGATTGATTTGTTTTAGAGGATGATAATTGCATTTTTCTGCCAGCTTTTCCTTTAATGATTTAGGAAGATTTTTCATTTCATCATAGGAAGCTGCCAGATGCTTGTGAATCCACTCGTATAGCTGTTTAGCTCTATATTTTGGCTCATTTAAATCCTCTGTTACAAATTCAGTGAGCTCTATTAAATTTAACGAACGTATATCTACTAATTCTTTTTCATTACACATATAAAAAATCCATCATGCCACTTGTCAGGAAAAAGCTGCTCACATTCTGACATTTTAAATTCTGAATGTGATGATAAAAAGTTTTTTACCTGATTTTCATTTTCATCTTTATTTATGGTGCAGGTGCTGTAGCAAAGCACTCCACCTTTTTTCACATACCGGCATACATTATCTAAAATTAAAGCCTGAAGTTTTACCAAATCTTCAAGGGATTCCTTCGTTTGATTGTACTTGATATCAGGCTTTTTTCTGATTATTCCAAGCCCTGAGCAAGGCAAATCAGCAATTACCACATCATACCTGTTTTCAGATAATGAGTCAAATTCTGTGGCATCCCATTTTTCAGCAGTAATATTTTTCGCCCCTGCGCGATTTATATTTTCATTTATAAGTGCCACCTTTGCATCCGTCAAATCTCTGGCTTTTACAGCTCCTTCAGTGGCAATTTCTGCTGCATGAAGAGCTTTTCCACCAGGGGCCGCACACACATCAAGCACATCATCAGTACTTTTTATGCCAGCCTTGTATGCAACAAGCTGTGAGGAATAGTCCTGTACATAAAAAAAGCCTTCCTTAAATTCCAGGATAGAGCTCAGGTTATTGTATCCAGAAATATAGGCGGTAAATTGATTATCCGATTTTTCATATTGGATGCCCTGTGCTTTTAGCCTGTCTGCAAGGTCTGCCTCAGATATTTTATTTTTATTAACTCTTATGCAAAGTCCTTCAGGCTCAAAAAATCCCTTTAGGATTTCTTCGGTTTTATCCTTGCCATAATCACTTTGCCATTTTTCTACTAT
>CAMNPQ010000025.1 GCA_946548305.1 uncultured Pseudobutyrivibrio sp. | reverse complement strand
AAAGAGATAATCCTTGATTAACTTTTTTCATAGTGCTCGTTCCTCCTTGTTTTCTTTTAAGAGTTTTGCTTTGCAAAACTCCAGCTGTGCGAGCTGGCAATTGCGACAAGCAATTATCTTCCTCTGCCAGCAAGACACATATAAAAAAGCTCACAAAACACCCCTATTTTACATAGGTTTGTTCTGTGAGCTTTTATTAATCCAACTATATTTTTGCGCAGTATTAGATTTAGAACTGAACTGAACTAGGTGCTTCATTTTAAACATGTTGTCAAGTCCTTTCTACAATCTTTCCTACAAGTACAGAGCCCATTATAATAAAAATATTTGTCCATTTTATGAAATTATTGATAGCCGTAGTCAAACTAGAGTAATTACGAAATCTAACTCTTTATATTGATTTCTTACTCAATTCCTGTTATATTACGCAAATATTTTTGTCCTCCTTTGTAATAAATAGAAAAGGAGAATCGTTTTTATGAATAATGATTCAGAAAAACTATGTTTTCTTTTCTTTAGGCTTTTACCCCTGAGCAAGTCTAACTTTGATATGTACCTTCCTTACTGGTTGTCCAGTAAAGAGGGTAGATCTCACTTGAGGGCAAATTGAAACCATCAGGCACACAGTTTAAGATTCAGCTATCAATAAAAAAACACACAATAAGGGTATAAAAAACAGCTTTACGTGGGGAAGCAGATGTGCTACCCCTACGGGGGCAGGTAGCCCATTTTAAGAAAATGGTGCTACCTAACCTCTGCGAAGCTCATCTGCAGGGGGGCAACACGTCAAGCTGCTGATTTGGAATAGTCCCAAACAAGCATTTTTTCGCAAAAGGTGGCAAGTGGGTGAGCCACTTGCCCTACTTAAAAGCCTTAGCACTAACTTCCAATGCAAATAAATCCACTAATACATCAACAGTGCAAACGGAACCTGCGAATGTATCAATTGCAGATGAATTAAGTAAACTAAAAAATTTACTAGATGATGGAGACCTCACTCAAGAAGAATTTGATACACAAAAAGCTGCCATTCTAAAAAATAACCAAACAACCAATACAGTTGCACCTCAGACGGATACTGACACCGTACTATACACAAGTCCTGCATCATTAATAAAAGGTGTTGTCGCAGTTGAAGGAACATTAAGCCTAGATTATAACAATCTTTATTTTAAAGCCAATAATGTGGCAGAAAACGAAGCGTTGGAACTCAGAAAAATAACCAGTGTTATGGCAATGATGGGAAATCTAACCGTGCAATACGGAATACTGAAATCATACACATTTAAAACAGACGCATTTAAAGAATGGAAACAGCAACTGAAAAATGTAAAAAACTAATAGGAAAACACTAATAAAAAATTCGGGAAAAGGTCAAGGGAAAACGGGCGACAGCGGAGCTGGGGCGCACGGGGGTGTTCCCTTGTAAAAGCAGCTCGTCACGTACTGCATTAGATACGTTTCAAGCTGCTTTTAGTCACTCTTTAAAGGCTTCATCCAGGCTATTTTCAATAATAACAAGCTACCTTCTGCTCTTTCAATGGCTCAACTTGAGAAGCCTTGAAGAAAAAAGCTAACTTCTGAAACATCCGCTCGTCGTCCTCTTCATCTTCTGACTTTGCTTTCTTCGTCACGTGTTTCCATATTACAAGTTTGGAAATAGCTTTTTGTCCTTTCATAACGGAAAAACCTAATTTTTTCCAACCTAAAAATGTATGAATTTCTTCGGGTTCCTCAAGCTCTAGCTTGTTCCCCTCAGCATCTTCAACAATAATTTTATTACCAGTACCTTGTAAAATGCCCTCTTTCATCAATCTAATTCTTTCGTTAAATATAATCATTTCGTTAGTCATGCTCTGCTCCTTTCATAAAAGCTAAGTGGCGAAAGTTTCGCCACTTAGCCACCTATATAATTAAACTGTCAACTTATAAGCTCTATCTGTTAAGCGGTCTTTTTCGGCAACTTCTGTGCTATTAATATGCTTTACAAGCTCACAAACTTCTTCAAAATCCATAGTGCCGTTATCAGGAAGTAAAAGCATTTCATGCTTGCTTGATGGACATACAATAAATTTATCAGTCTTGCATCTTCTAGCTACTTCTGCGATAACTTCCTTGTCAAGAATTGCGCTAGCTCCTAGATGCATACAATGATTTGAAATAACATAAATTTCTGCGCTCTCTTCATCAAAATCAAAAACTGAATCCTCAAAAGGTGAATCAAGCAGTTTGTTTATGGCAGAAAAAATTGGCTGTATAGTAGTTTCGGCATGCTGATTTAATTGAGCTTGCGCCCATGCCTCAGCTTCTGAAATAGAAAGTTCTTCTAATAAAACCTTATTGAGCTTTGCGCTTGCCATTCCCTCATTAATATCAAGCCTTACATATAAATAACTCTCAAGTCCATCAAAACCAAAATCACGCTTTATACACTCCTCTGTGCTCACCTTTTGGATACCTATATAAAGGTGCTTTAATACAAACTCCTTGTTTAAAAGATTCTCTTTATTCTCTTCTAAAATTACATCAAACATATTTTTCATCATGACTAAAATCTCCTATTCTTTAAAAACAAAAGTTATTCAAAAACAAAATTTACTTCTTAGATTCGAGGCTGGATGGAGGGGCGCGTTTAATTTTTTCGAAATCAAAATTTTTCATGTGATTTTCTCCTTTCAATTAAAAATTTACTTCCTGAGTTTTCGGCTATCTATCGGGTTTGCGTGCATCTCCAGGAACAGTGGCTAGGATTAGTGCAAGGGACAAGGAACGATACGCCGTTAGGGCAGCCCTTGCGCTGAGACTAGCTACTGTTACGATGCACATTCGCAAACCGATAGCCGAAAGCTTAGGAGGTGAATTTTTTGAGAGGGGAAAAAGAAAAATTGGGATGGAGAAAAAAGGGGTTCCCTGGGGAACCGATTGGCAAAGGGGATAAAATCCGACCTTGCTTGCCGTGTTCTTAAAGGCGGCTTGGTGCCGACTAGCGGCAAGTGGTCTGGGAGCTCGGGCAGACCTGCAGCGGAGCTGCTGCTCGGAATGGTACAAAAAGAACACAAAAACATGCTAAACTGCAAATGCAAATGGAGATAAAAAAATATGGGAAAAGAATATAGAACAAAAATAGAATATAATCATCTTCAAAATTTAGCAGAAGAAATACAAGTAACAGAACAATATAGAATTCTTTTAAAAGGAATTGTAGAAGGAAAAACAACTATCGAAATTGCAAAAGAATTAGGAGTTAACCGAAGTCGAGTTGATCAGATGTACTGGCAGTATGTAGTTTGGTGTCGAAGACATACTGGACTATATTACTTTAAAGATGCGCCACCTATAACAGAAGAAATGTATGAGCAAATACCAGCAAAGCAACGGTATCACGAAGACTCAATAAAGGAAGCTGCGGCACAGATGCGAAGCGAAAATTGAAACAAAATAAAAATGCCCCATCCCTCACCCACTAGCGAAGGACGGGGCTATGCCTATGTAAAGAGGTTCTTTACATGACACAGAACGAGCAATAATATAATAAAACGAAAAACAAAAATGTAAAAGCCCCAAATCTGCTAACGTACACAACAATAAAGCAAACATCATTTCTAGCAATAATAGAAAGCTTCTGCTTCCCTAGCGCTTACAGTGTCAAATAAGTAACTAATTTCATTAAGAAGCCCCTGACATACCTCATCATCCAAGTCCACATTATTACAAGCCATCTTAACGTAACCTTTTACAACATCGTTAAAAGCACTTAAATTAAACAGCTCAAGCCTATCATCATCAGTTGCTGTTGCTAAGTAATCGAGAGCTCTTATTTTGCTTTCTACGCTAGCTCTATCTATATTCTGATCACTTTCTAAAAGTTTTTTGTAGCTATCTGCAGTAATTTGATATCCATTCATCGAAATATGCTCCTATTCTCAAATATAATCCATAAATACTCTAATAGCATTAAATTTACATCAATATTAAAATAACTCCAGAGGGAGAACCAACAACGCTCCTAGCCGTTTCTAAAACTATTTTAACCTAACGACTTGACATAGTATAGTGGTTAGCCTAGGGTAGGTGGGCATGCTCAAGGAAACGGCTTTGAGCTTCCCCCCGCAATTCTCAGATATGCTAAAGGGTATAATCCCACGGATATAAGCATATTCTGAGAACTGCGAAGGGAATGATATGTAGGCGGTATACGCCTGAGGTATCCGTATTTATCACTACATGTATTACTACACGTCCAACTACAAGGAAAATCCTAGCGACCAAGGTCTCCGGTTCAAACGTCGCACGTAATCGTCGTTTGTCGGCCCCCCTAGTTATATGTTTGATATAGCTTAGCAGTCTGCTTTCTCAAGGCATTCTACCCATATAACACGAAGCACGGTAACTCCATCTTTCAATATTTGATATAAGCCCGTATAGAGCTCGCCCAGATTGGTAAACTGGACAGAAATAATGCGGTTCAGAGCTGCCGTTCAACCCAGCTTCCCCGCCACGCTCTAACCGTGATTCCTCCGAATTATAGCAGGCGATTAACCCTGATCCAATTTCGAAAAGGTTGTTATAACGTGATTAGTCCTCTCAACACGACCACTCTTCCCCCTGGATGGTGCCAGGGCTATATTTAATTAGTTCACGTATTAAATATGATTAAAAAATCTACAAACTAACAAAAATACGTGAAGAAAGGAAAAATATCTACAACGAACGTTGCTAAAAACAAGAAATTGAGTTATGAAATACTCAAAAGACAAGATGTAGCGGTTGTAAAATCAACGATTTAACGCTATAATAATTTCATAACATAGATATTGTTTTAGCAATCGATATTTCCCGTATCATTGCAAATCTAAAAGTACCTACTGCGAATAGGTGCTTTTTTTATTTCCCTTATGTCTAATATTCTAATGAATCGCAAACGTATATTCAAGTATTATTTTCACAAATATGTGACATTTTTTCTAAAAAGTGCTTCCATTTTATTCTCAAGTGTGATATTTTGATATTAAATAAATATTATAATAATTGTAAAAAAATATTATTTAAACATTAAATTAATCTTAAAATAACATTATGTTAATATTTATTTAACATTAAATTAATTTTAAAATAACATTATATCAATATTTATTTAACATTAAATAAATATTGAAGAAAGGGAGAATAATGAACACAGAAATTATAAGTGTAAACATCCAAAAAGGTGGATGTGCAAAGAGTTCTACAGTCCAAATACTGGGCGAAATTCTAGGAAAACTCTACAACAAGAAAGTACTTTGTATCGACACAGACCCACAATGCAATCTAACAACAATTTCAGGAATAGAATTAGAGGACTGTGCCGAGCATAACCTATACACTCTCTTAAATGGAAACAGCACATTGGAGGAATGTATAGTAAAAGCAACATATTATGACGTAATACCAGGTTCAGTATGGCTCTCAAATGCAGATATAGCATTTAATAAAATAGGCAAGGAACAAATGCTGAAAGAAGCAATAGAAGGCGCAGAATATGATTATATACTAATAGATACACCACCAGCTTTAGGACTACTAAACATAATGAGCCTAACTGCAAGTACAAAGCTATTAATACCAACAGAATGCTCATATCTATCAATGGTAGGATTGGAACAACTATTTCAGACAATAGAAAGTGTAAAGAAGTATACCAATCCAAACTTAGAATTACTAGGAATATTAATGGTCAAATACTCAGCACGCACAAACTTAAACGCAGCTATATATGATGCGTTGAATGAAATGGCAGCGGAAGCAAACACAAAGGTATTCGATGCAAAAATAAGAGAAACTGTAAAAGTAAGAGAAGCACAAAGTCAGATGCAACCGCTAATAGAATGGGCACCAAGCTGTTCGGCAATGGAAGACTACAAAGCACTAGTAAAAGAGATATTTCCAGCATTAAAATAATATTTATTTAATATTAAATAAATATTATTTTAACATTAAGAATAGAAAGGAGAAGATATGCCACCAAAAGTAGATATAAAGGGAAAAACAAAAAAGGCTATACCTGCAAAGGCTACCAATCCTGCAGAAGCATTTATGACAGGACAAATACCAAGACCCAAGGCTAATGCAAAAGAAGGCGCGCCAAAGTCCGAAACAAAAACTAAAACACAATCAATAAAAAAAACAAATAAAGAAAAACATATACAAAGTCATGAGGCAGAAATAAATAAACCTCGAAGAGGCAGACCACCAAAAAAGACCGAAACAAAGAAACAATATAGTATCTCAATCAAGCCATCACTTTACGATAAAGCAAAGAAAAGGGCAGAGGAACGAGAAACTTCCGTAAATGAAATAATTTCAGAGGCGTTAACTAAGTACTTAAAATAATATTTATTTAATATTAAATAAATATTATTTTAATTCTAATTAAATGGAGAAAAATAAAATGGAAACAAACGAAAAGAAAGCCTTTTGGGCACCTAAGATAGAGCACGTATTAGTATCACGAGGAATGAGCAAAAACGAACTTGCAAAAGCATTGGGATATAAAAGTCCATCAGGACTATACAATAAACTAAATAGGGACAGCTTTACAACAGAAGAATTAATGCGAATAGCGGACGTGCTAAACTGCACATTTGAAGCAAGCTTTGTGCTAAATGATAGCGGAGAGAAATTCTAAAGTCCATGTTATAGGACACATGAAAATATAGAATATAGAAAAAAACAAAAACAGGGGGCTATAGATGATTCAGAATGATTTAAAATTCTTTACCAATGAACCCGACAGAGACTTATATAGCCGCTTCAGCAATATTCTAAAAAGCAATACACAGTTCTTTGACATACTTGTAGGGTATTTCAGAACCAGTGGCTTCTTCAGAATGTATGAAGCGATGAAAGATGTTGAGAAAATCCGAATACTTGTCGGATTGAATGTAGATAAATATACCGTAAAAATAATTGATAAGGCACGTTCAGAAGTGGCTTATGAAATGCCTACGACAAAGGAAGCAAAAGAATATTTTTCTGACAGTGTAGAAAACGAGTTTAATAAGTCCGAAGCAACTGCATCTGTAGAGCAGGGAGTTCGTACTTTTGTTGATTGGCTAAAAAACGGAAAACTCGAAATGCGCATGTATATAGACGCACCAATTCATGCAAAAGTGTATATCATGCGCAAAGACCAGGACAAAGTTCCAGATACATTCGGAACAGTAATAACTGGTTCAAGTAACTTCTCTGAGGCAGGACTACAGAATAATCTTGAATTTAACGTCGAGCTTAAAGACAGCAGCGACGTTCATTTTGCGTTAGACAAATTTGAAGAGTTATGGGCAAAAGGTGTACCGATTACAGAAGAATACATCGAAGCAGTAGAAAAGAAAACGTGGCTGCGTAACGATATAACACCATATGAGATATACCTTAAGACTCTCTATGAATTTTTCAAGGAAGAAATAAATGCCGATAAGGATCTCCTTGCTGATGATCTTTTACCAGATGGATATATGCGCTTGCAGTATCAGATTGATGCCGTAGTACAGGCTAAAAAGATACTGGAAGCTTATAATGGAGTATTTATATCTGACGTAGTCGGACTTGGAAAAACATATATATGCGCCATGCTTGCAAAGAGCCTGAAAAAAGGACGAAAGCTTATAATATGCCCCCCAGTTCTTGTAGATTATTGGAAAGATGTTCTGCTAGAATTTGACGTTGCTGCAGAAGTAGAGTCGCTTGGTAAGTTAGATAAAATCCTTGAAAAAGGTGATGTAGATAAATACAGATACATTTTCATTGATGAAGCTCACAGATTCAGAAATGATAAGACTGAGAGTTTCAGTCAGCTCCATAAAATATGTTTCGGTAAAAAGGTAGTCCTTATATCTGCCACACCTATTAACAACTATTCAAGCGACATTGAAAATCAGATTACCCTTTTCCAACCAAAGCATAACAGCACCATAGTTGGAGTAAAGAATATAGAACAGTTTTTTAGGGATCTGAGAGCCAAGGAAAACAAATACACCAAGGGTACTCAGATGTATCTTGATCAGATGCGGGCAAACTCAGAAGAAATCAGAGATAAGATACTCAGGCATATCATGATCAGACGTACCCGAGGTGAAATCATCGAATACTATAAAGATGATTTGGAGCGTCAGGGGCTTAAATTCCCTAAGCTTGGAACCCCTGAGCCAATCGCATACATATTTGATGATGATACAAACACCGTATTTAACGATACCGTAGAGCTGATTAAGAACTTCAAGTATTCACGTTATAAGCCTCTGACTTATCTTAACGATACAAAGAAGTATGCTTCATTGCTGGCAGCACAGCATAATATGGGCGGATTCATGAAATCCGTTTTGGTAAAACGACTGGAGAGCAGCTTCTTTGCATTCAAGAATACTCTTCGTAGGTTCGAAGAATCCTACGAAAAGTTCATTGATATGTATGAAAAAGGCGAAGTATATATCAGTAAAAAAGTAGATGTTTATGACATGCTCGATAGCGGAGACGATGATAAACTCATGTCTTTGGTCGAGGATGATATTGTCATGCACTTCAAATCTGAAGAATTCGACCCTAAATTCATAAAAGACCTAAAGTGGGATCTAAGTAAATTGAAATACCTCAGAGAAACATGGGAGACCATATCAGATGATCCTAAGCTGTTACAGTTTAAAGAAGAGCTTAAGGAAAATAAAAAGCTCATCGGAAATAAAAAGATTATTTTCACAGAGTCAAAAGAGACCGCTGAATATCTGGAGCGTGAGCTTAAGGATTTATTTGGTGATAGGGTTATTTCCTACACTGGTGCAAGTAACCACATCATGAAAACCCTGATAGAGCAGAGCTTCAATCCTAAATTCAAGGATAAAGAAGATTTATATGACGTGCTGATTACTACAGATGTACTGGCAGAAGGTATTAACCTGCATCGTTCCAATGCTCTTATAAATTATGACCTGCCTTGGAATCCTACTCGTATCATGCAGCGAGTAGGTCGTATTAACCGTGTCGGAACAGAACATGAACAGATATATGTATTCAACTTCTTCCCGACTGCAGCAACAAGCAAGCACCTTCCTCTGAAGGACAGAATCATTGAAAAGCTTCAGGCATTCCATGATACACTGGGCGAAGACTTTAAGTATTTGTCAGAAGAAGAGGAAGTATCATCACAGAAGCTGTTTGATGATTTGAACATGGATCTCAATGCAGAAGAGGATAGTGCAAACCCTGAATTACAGTATCTTGCACTCATCAGACAGATAAGAGATAACGATAAGGATTTATTTGAAAAAATAAAGCGACTTCCGAGAAAAGCAAAAACTGGTAAAGCGTCTAACAAGATATCAGGCGAAGCAACCATGACATTCATAAGAAAGGGTGCATTAAAATCATTCTTCATTTGTAGCGGTAATGAGTCCAACCAGATATCATTCATCGATGCAGTAGACTATATCAAGTGTGAGCCTGACGAAAAGAAGATAAGTGTCGGAAGTAACTACTTTGACCAGTTAGACCTAAACAATACTGCGTTTGATGAATCATTGGTACAGGAAGAAATAATTACAACCGCAAAGAAGGCTGGCGGAAGTAATGATACCAAGATGATAAAGATTCTACGTGGATTGCAGAGCATCAAGGACTTTACAGATGATCAGGAAGAAACCATAAGGCACATGATAGAAGCATGGGAAAATGGTGATATACCTGCAGCCGACACTAAGAAAATCCTAAAAGAGGTCAGTACTGCAGAGGATGGCGTAGAAGCATATTATAAGATTACCAGTATGCTTGATGAGAAGTACCTTGGTGGAAGACAGCAAGTAGCAGCATACACCGTGGACGGTGAAAAGCAAGTTATATTGTCATGCTTCCTGAAGGGAGAGAAGTAAATGAGCAGAAAACAAGAGATATTTGAGGATGTACTAAAGAAAGCATATGTACACGATGATTTTGTCGGATTCACACGAGAATTTCTAAATGATATTCAGCTCGTAGCTCCAACAAAATATAACAAGGAATATAGTAACTTTTCATTTTACGTAGATGGTTACTACCATATCGGAAATTACAAAACATATGATGGTGATGTTATTGCCGTTCTTTCTGTAAATCTGCATAAGGGAGAAACTGTTGAACGTGCCAGAAGTATGCAGAGAAACTTCGTAAAAACACTCATGGAACGCAATGGCTGCGCAGGAGCCATTGTAGCATTCTATACATCTGAAGAGCCTGATAAATGGAGACTTTCATTTATCAGGATGGACTATGAGTTCTCAAAAGGAAAAGTTAATCAGAAGCTTACCCCTGCAAAGCGATACTCATATCTTGTAGGTGAAAAAGAGCCTTGTACAACTGCATTACAGCGACTCTTCCCAATATTTGATGATGATAACGAGCGTCCAAACATAGATGAAATTGAAGAGGCATTCAGCGTAGAGAAGGTAACAAAAGAGTTCTTCGATAAATACGTTGAAAAATACCATGACCTTAGAGAATATCTTGAATCCAATGAAGATTTCATGATAGAAGCTAAGACCAGAGGATTCTCCTCTGAGCAGTTTGCAAAAAAACTCTTGGGACAGATAGTATTCCTTTATTTCATACAGAAAAAGGGATGGCTAGGAGTCAGTGCAATACCTACAGCCTTAACGGAGAAAGAATATAAAAAAGCTTACTATGCCAAGGGTTCAAAATCAAGAGAGATTGTTCCCAAAGTATATCAGAAGGTCGGAGAAGATACGTATAAGATAAACGTCAAAGCATTAAGAGCTTTATCAGATGATGATGAGGCTATTCTTGCTGGCTGCGTAAAAGGAGAGCCTTGGGGAACAGGTCCTCGTGATTTTATGCGTCTGATTTTCAAAGGCTGTACAGCCGCAGGAAAAAACTTTTTTGACGATTTTCTTGAGCCTTTGTTCTACACAGGTCTTAATCTCAATCGTGGAGAGAATGGCTTCTATGCGCCTTTGCATAGAAGGATTCCATTCTTAAATGGTGGACTTTTTGAGCAGCTTGATAACTACGACTGGGAAAATAACGATTTTAATATTCCAAACGAGATATTTTCTAATGAAGATGAGAAGGGAAGAGATGCCGATGGTATCTTGGATATCTTTGACCGATACAACTTCACCATGAACGAAGACGAGCCTATGGAGCGTGAAGTTGCTATAGATCCTGAGATGCTTGGTAAAGTATTCGAAAATCTCCTTGATGTGACTGACAGAAAATCCAAGGGTGCTTTCTATACTCCTAGAGAAATCGTCCATTATATGTGTCAGGAAACACTAATAAAGTATCTTCAAGAAAAAACTGGTATTTCTGAAAAGGGTATATCTGACTTTATTATGTATGGAGACTTCTTTAAAGATGAAGATACCGAAAAGACAAAGAAGATTACCGATGACAATGGAAAATATCATTATGAAATAGATAAGGAAAAAGATCTTTATATTTCCGAGGAAATCTTTAGCTTTAAGAAAAATATAAATCGTCTTGAAGAACTAGACAATTTACTGAAAAATGTAAAAATAGCTGATTTAGCTGTAGGTTCTGGTGCTTTTCCATTAGGTATGCTAAATGAAATTGTAAAAGCCAGGGAAACGCTAACATCTTATATGTCAATTGGCATGAACAATTTCCAAAAGAAATCTTTCATAGCCTATGGGAGAAAGCTTTACGACTTAAAAATCAGCACAATAAAAAACTGTATTTTTGCGTGCGATATCGAGCCTAGTGCAGTAGATATAGCAAAACTACGTTTATGGTTATCTATAGTTATTGATGATGAAATAACTGCAGATGCAGGGAACGGAGACTTTGACGCTCATACCAAGCCACGTCAATTACCGAACTTGGACTGCAATATAATATGTGGAAATAGCCTTGTAGATGAATTTATGGGAAACACTCTAATCACAAAAAGTGCAGTCTTGGGTAATGACGACAATTATCAGTACAATATTTTTAATGCAGGTGGCGTTGATTCCTTAATAAAGAATCTCATAGAATTACAAGATAAGTTGTTCTTTATTAAAGAGCATAATGAAAAAGAAGAGATAAAGAGTCAAATACAAAACATTTATAATCAAATAATCCTTGAACAGATAGGAATGGATTCAGAACTATCAGAAGCATATTATGCATCAATAAAAGAGCCATCTAAACCATTTATCATATGGCAACTATACTTTCCAAAGGTGTTCAAGGATAATGGTGGATTTGATATCGTTATAGGAAACCCACCATATATTAAAGAACGCGACAATAGCGACGTATTTAATCCAGTAAATAACACCGCATTCGGAAAATTATACCACCAAGGAAAAATGGATTACTGGTATTATTTCCTGCACAGAGCTATAGATTTAACTGCAAAAGATGGACATATATCATTCATCACTCCACGATACTGGATTAATGGTGCAGGTGCATCAAATTTGATTAAACGTATAAAAGAAGAACTTAGCTTTGATGTTATTGTAGACATCGGAAAACTTAAGGTCTTTGATAATGTTGTCGGATTACACATGATAAGTCAGTACTCAAAGCATAAACATGAAGATTTTATGTATAAGAAGCTTGAAAACTCCTTAATTGATCTGACTAAAACAGAAAATACAGAAAACTTAACTGTTGAAATGCTAAGTAACAGTGAAGCTATTTCTGATTCCTACGAAGTTGTCTTAGAAAAAAGAGTAGGTTATGAAAATGCTATCACTTTAGGCGAAATTGCAGACATTTCACAAGGTGTAGTAGAAGCATCAGACAGAATAAGTAATAGAATGTACTCAAAGAATCCAAGAGAAGACATGCATGTAGGTAAGGGCATTTTTGTACTGTCACAAGATGAAATAAATGAGCTAAATCTAAATGATGATGAACAAAAACTATTGGTTCCTTACGTAGACGGTAACGAAATGTCTAGGTATAACCTAGCTGATAAAGCAAATAATTGGCTTATCTATTCTGACAAAGAAGTAAAGGAACTAATAGCTAACGATTCTCGTTACGAACATATTAAGCAGCATTTGGACAATATGGCAGAGTATATTACATCATCAAACAAACCATATGGAATCCATAGACCTAGACAACGCTATTATTTTGAGTCTCCCAAAATAATTATGCCTTCTATGTTTGCTGAAAATTGTTTTGTTATAGACTACAATTATAATTATTATGTAGGAATGTCGTTCCAATGTATTGTAATGAAAAATACTGACTATCTCATAGAATACATCCTAGCAGTCTTAAATTCTGAGGTAGCAAAAGAATGGTTCTATTCTTATGGTAAAAAAAGAGGGGCTGGTGTTGATATCGGCGTAGATAAAATAAGATCATTCCCAATAATGCCATGCGACATGAATACACAAAAAGATATTGCCGAAAAAGTAAAGCTACTCCTTAAAAATTACGAGCAAAACTCTGCCTTAGATAAGGAAGTAGACAACACCATAAGACAAATATACGGGAGGTAATTATGGCTGATATAAAATTTGATATCAAAGAAGAAATCGGAGCTTTATCAGAAAGTGCCAAAGGATGGAAGAAGGAACTTAACCTTATTTCCTGGAATGATGCTGCACCCAAATATGATATTCGTGACTGGTCTCCAGATCATGAAAAAATGGGCAAGGGCATAACATTATCAGCAGATGAAGCCAAAGCTCTTTATGATTTATTAAAGGGCATAATGGAAGACTAATCTTCCATAAGTCCTATGTACTTATAAACGGTAGTACGTGAGCAATTCATGAGATTTGCTAAATCCGTAATGTTCATGCTGCCGTTCTGATACATAAGATAAAACTTCAAAAACTTTTCAGGCAGACTGGAAGCATCGTCTTTCGGTCTGCCTAACTTTTTACCTTTTGCCCTGGCATTTTCCATACCAGACTTAACACGCTGCGAAATAATATCCCTTTCCATTTCAGAGAAAACTACCCACATCATAAGCATCCCCTTAGTCATAGGATCTATTTTAGCCTGCTATTTTTATCACTCACTAAAAGACGCGTTTAACCGATAGATTCTACAATTATGAAAATTTAAAATGTGAAACGTATTTAAAGGCTTTGCAGCCATTGGCTGCAAGGTCTTTTTTTGACATTTCTATACAATATCAAAAATTCACATCAACAAGGAAACTCTATGTGTCTGACAATATGTTTCACGGACAGTTTCAATATAAAATCAAAACAATTTCCATAGCAAATATTTTACTAAAAGGCAATTCAAAAGATATTCAGAAACAATTCCTAATAATCAAAAGCACTTAGCATTTTATATATATTAGATAGAAACTTAAAAGTTTAAACCCTTTTTTATTAGTTTGCAATTAATAGATGCATATTTAATAACGAGAAAAAAAGAGATTATATAAGATTTCTAAGAAAAAACATAAAAATTAGTACTATTTTTTATAATTTCAACACTATTTATGTAGCTTACTAATAGAGCTAAAGAGATATGTAATTACATGTGCCAGAGCTTAAGGTCAAGCCACCTAATAGGCGAATTAAGAGAAGCTACTAGGCACCTAAGTAATTAATATATACCCTTGAACCCGGCAGAGGGCAAAAATTTAGTGCCAGGTAAAAAATTTTAAGAAAGGAGAGGAAAATATATGTTAAATCCTCAAGAAGCGAATGAAATTCGCAACACAAAAGTAGGGAGTCAAGAACCTACTATAAAAAAAGAACTTGAAAATAAATTTTCTAGTGCTGCAGCAGGTATAGCGTGGCAAACTAATGGAACATTATCCCAAGAAGTGCCAGCATTTATGTTGAAGAATTGTGATCTAACTCAAAACTTCACAGGAGAAGAACCAGACTTACCTTACCTAATGGAAAAGCTAGGATGGTTAGCATCAACCGAAAAAGACGCAAAGCTACAAGATATAAAGCAAGCACTAGAAAATGACCCTACAAGCATAGGACCATCAGCAGTCATAAGTGTAATTAAGGACAACTGGGAAAAACTTGCACTTAAACAAGTCACAATGAGAGTGCTATATGCGCTATCAAAGATTACTCAGTTTGAAGAGACGGAAGAAACAATTAATGAGCTGAAAGAAATTCTGAAATAGAATTTCCAAATAAACTTGAGGTTACCTATAAGGTAACCTCAAGGAAAATCAAGAAAGGAGGTTATAAATATGAAAAAAAAGAAATTACCAGTATGCAAATCTCAACCATACTGCTTTGCAAATAAACACGGCAGCTGTCAAATTCTAAAGGATACTGAATTTAAAAATCGAGAATGTCCTTTTTGGAAATCAGACTTAGATATAAATCTAGAAGTGCAAGAAGCAGAATGTAGATTTTATCAGCAAAAAAACACAATTTAATAGGAATACTAGTATGAAAACATTCTTATTATAAGGATGTTTTCATACTAGAAAATAATGTAGATAAGATGATATTAAATCATAAGAAAGACTAAATCAATAACATAGTCAATCGAAGAAGATTCGGAAATGAAAATAAATATGAGAAATGTGCAAATAATAAGGAGGTATTTATGGGAAAAACAATATCCATAAATGACTTAACAACTCAGCTTCAGGAGTTGGAAAATAGTCAAAAAAAATATGCAGAAATTGATAAGCTTTTTGATAAATTCTGCAAGTTAGAATTTGGCAAAAGCATGAAGGAAATACACGCAATCCTAGATGAAAAACAAGCCAAAACCTACAACTAAAACCTCAGAATAGTGGCTCTAAAATGGGGTAGCTTCAATCAATTTTTTGATAGAAAAATTGGTGAAGTGTAGGGGCGAAAAGCCCCTGCTTTTTCTGAAGCATTAGCGAAGAAAAAGGAGCCAGGTAGTAATAAAAAATCTGAGCACATGCGAAGAATTTTTATTACGTAGGACGGCACGTCCTATCGGCTTGGATGAAGCTAATGTGCCTAGCACATTGGCGAAGCCGAGGCGAGCGGTCAAGCTGCAAGGTTGCTTGTTAAACGACCGATAGGGAGTGTCATTTTGCGATAGCAAAGTGTAACAAGCTATACACTTTGGTCTCAATTATGTTTTTGAGCAAGTGGGTTGCATTGAGAGCTAATTTATAAATTTTGCTTTGCAAAAATTATAAATTGCGACCTTTGCAGCCACGAGCGAAAAACATAATTTAGGCCGAAGTGTCCCATGTAGCAAGCCCATAAATTTAAAAATAATTGGGCAAATTAATTTTAAATTTAGTAGATAAAAAAGAAGGAATTACAATGCCAGAATTGACGAAATATCATCAGCTTGGACATGTCTTGGCACACTACTCGAGAGATGCAAAATTTTATAGCAATACCGATGTGGATACAAGCAAAAGTTATTTAAATAAAAACTACGCGCCAAACCACGGATGTACACAAGCTGAATACATTAACAGATATGTGAAGCAAGTAGCTGAATATCGCAAAGAAAATGGGATGCCAAAAATAAGAAAAGACGCAGTTAAATTCTGTACATGGTGTGTCACCGTACCAAAGGATTTAGATGAAGAATATTATGATAAATTCTTCCAATTATGTTATGAATTTACCGCAAAAAGATATGGCGAAAAAACAGGATTAGGAGAGGACTGTATGATATCAGCATGGAGACATTCAGATGAAGGTCCTAAAACACGAGACCATATCCATTTATGCTTTGTGAGTGCAATTTTTAAGGACGAAAAAAAACGTCTATGTGGTAAAGAATTGATAAATAGAAAAGAGCTTAAAGATTATCAAGTAGAGCTAGAAAAATATATCAATTCAAATGGCTGTAGGTGTCACATATTAAATGGTAATACAACCATGAATCCTAGGACAGGTAAAGCATATAAGCCGAAGGATTATAAGCGAGATTTAGAGAGAACTATTAACAGAGATATAGAAAGAACAAGAGGTAGATTTTAAGATGGAAATTCAAAACATTTTACTGGAGAACCCAGTCATAATTATATATATAATTGCACTGGCAGTATTATTACTATGGGCAGATTATATGAAACAAGCATCTCGCCCTGGAAGCCCACAAAGGCAACGAAAGCAAGAAATAAAAAGTAATTTAAAGACTGCTCCGAAAACAGAAGCATCAGGAATAATATTTGGATTAATCGCAAAGGGTAAAAAGGTGACTGATAAAGTGCTTTTTAGTCCCACCAAAGATATAAGTCACATATTAGTATTGGCAGGCTCAGGAATGGGAAAAACAAGTGCGGTTCTTATACCAACATTAAGAAATTGGGCTTACTCTATTAATCCAAAAACAAAACAAAAATATGATAATGGAAATGCAAGTCTTAATGTAGATATATCAGGAGATATCTCAAGTAACTGTCCAGATGTGCCAAGAAAGATAGTATTTAATGTAAGCGATATAAATTCAATACCATTTAATCTATTTGGATACATAGATAAATTACCTAAAACAGAAAAATTAAAAGCTCTTGCTGAGTTAGCAATCAAGCTAATGCCAGACGACCCTGATGCATCAGATGGCTCAAAATATTACAATGCAGAGGGACGAAAAATGCTCACAGCTGCATTAATAGCTTTTTATGAAGAAGGAAAAGATTTCATTGAAATCTGTGACATAATAAATGCTAACAACTGGCAGAATTTATTAAATAAAATAGATGCAACTGGAAATGAAAAAGCAGTTAAATATATAAACGGATTCGAAGGAATAGATGAGAGATTGGCAGCTAATTCAAAGCAGACATGTGATGATGCTATAAATCTATTCGTAACAGATGAAATATTAAGACAAATAGTACATAGACCCAAAGAAGGAGAGGTTGCGCTAGAATGTACTGACATCGAAAAACATAATATTTTCTGTATATTACCAGATAAAGATTTAGAATATCTTAAGCCATTTACACAGATATTCTTTTCAGAATTCATGAGTTACCTGCAGACACGTTCACTAAAAGCAGAAAACACTATACTAGTAACATTAGATGAGGCAGCATCCTTGGGGCAGTTAGACCTATTACCGTGCCTAAGAAAATATAGAAAATTAGGAGTACGCCTTCTAGTATTAACACAATCAAAAGTCGACCTATCATTAACATGGGGCGAACGAGAAATGCAGGCTATGATGAGTAATTTCAAATATAAGGTAATCATGGAATCCTCAGAACCTAATGAACAAGAATACTGGAGCAAATTGGCAGGACACAAAATAAAAGTAAATTTATCAAGAACACAAGGTTCAACAGGTTCAACTACAGAAGCTGAGCAAAAAGACTATAATATAGACCCAGAAGAATTTGCAAATTTAGGTGATAATTTAATCCTGTTCTACCCAGGCGGATACAAAAAACTAAAAAAGAACTTCTACTTCAAATAAAAAAGATAGACTCCTCAAAAAGGAGTCTCTTTTTTATAAAATAATACCTCAAAATCGGCTTTACGTGGGGTAATTATTATTACCAGTGCATAAGGAATATAACTTAATCATTTCTTTAGTATTATAATTTACCTAAAAACCTTTCCACATAATAAAATCAACCATAATACATTGAATATACGCATGATATTCTTAAATAAACAAAAATGCTCCTAATCACTAAGATTAGAAGCATACTCTTATTGTATAAATGGTTCGTTTTGTTTTCAGCTTCTGGCCTATTCGGAAGAGCGAACCCCAAAATGGCTTCGAAGCATTTGCTTCGAAGCCATTCATCATTTCAAGTATTTTTTAGTAAACTACAAACTCTGCATCTTCACAGGTAAAGCCTAAATCTACAAGGCTATCTGCTTCTGCTTTTGATGTGGTGTAGGTCACCTTATTTGATTTTGCATCTGTAAGCTTGTATACCTTGCGTCCAACTGCAGCTGGTGCATACCAAGCTATGCCCTCATCTCTATAGCCGTTTGCCAAGTACAGGTCGCGGGCAGCTGCATCAATAGTGAAGATATGGTTTCCATTTACCAAATCAAACACACGATACACTGGAATGCTGGTCTTTTGTGCTGTCTCAAAGGCTATGCCTTCATCTGTCCAGCCATCAG
>CAMNPQ010000024.1 GCA_946548305.1 uncultured Pseudobutyrivibrio sp. | reverse complement strand
AAGCCAAGTTCTTGTGGGCTTTTTCCTTAAGTAGCCCACAAGAAGTCATAATATTCTATTGTTTAGCTTTTTCATCCCAAACTTTTACATTGATGCCAACCACATCTGATGTGAAAGGTGTGCCATCTTCTTTTTCATAATGTAACTGAGCTTTTTTTACATACTTAAATCCGATATACAAAAGTGGGATGTTGCAGTATGCAATCAGGATATTTGCAAAATCAGACAGCTCCCAAAGAGCACCTAAATCCATTCCAACTATAGATGTAAGCATACCAAAGCAGATAACAATTATATCAAGTGTACGAATTACATTTATAAACACTTTACTTCTGCTTATTCTGTTTGCACAGATTTCTGAGAATGACATAAATCCTAACAAACATGTAAATGCAAAAAGTCCAAAGCAAAGAGAAATAAGAAGGGTTACTACAACATTGAAAGCTGTTCCTGGTGTAAGCTCTGCTGCTGATGCAAGATATTTAGGAAGCTTGCCAAGTTTGAACCATGCATCAGCTGCATCTGTCAGCCATACACGACCCATGATTACTACAAAGCCTGTAAGTGTACAGATAACAATTGTATCAAGGAAAACTCCAATTGCCTGGACGCAGCCCTGATCACACGGATGCTTAGCATCAGAAGCAGCAGCCGGCATAGTAATAGTACCTTGACCTGCTTCATTAGACATAAGACCACGCCGTACACCCTGCATAAGAGCACTTCCAAATGCTCCACCAAATACTGCCTCTGGCTTGAAGGCCTCTGTAAATACTGCGTAGAAGAACCACGGAATTCTTGTAAAGTTGATAATAATAAGTATTACAACTGTTAAAACATACACAATTGCCATGATTGGAACAAGTACATCAGTCACCTTGGAAATCTTTTTTGTTCCCCCAAATGAAACGGAGATAGTTGCAATAATTACAATTACAAAGCCAATCCAATATACGGCATGTGTTGTTGGAAGCTCCTGACCGCTAATAATACTTGCAATCTGGCCCATTGCTGAGACTGTGTTGAATCCCTGCGCTGGGAAGCAAAGCAAAGCATAAATAATATACATAAGTGATAATACAACACCAACTATCGCAGAATTTTTTATAAGTCTGCGACCATAGAAGGACATACCACCTACGTATTCATCAGCTTTTCTCTCTTTGAAAATTTGAGAAAGTGTAGACTCTACAAAAGCTGTGGACATTCCAAAGAATGCTGAAATCCACATCCAAAGAAGTGCCCCAGGACCACCTACTGATACTGCACCTGTAACCCCAAGGATATTTCCGGGTCCTACTCGCATAGCTGTTGAAAGGAAAAACGAAGCAAGCGGTGAAATACCAGTCTTTGCTTTGCTAGTCTTTAAAACTTCTATTCCTCTTTTAAATTTTCTAATCTGAATAAATCTAAGTCTGATTGAAAAATAGATTCCTGACCCAATTAAAAGAATTATTGCCAGTGAAAAGTTTCCTAATATAGGTATGTTTGCATACCACCCAAAATTTGTTGGGAAATCCCAGAATAAATCGGACACTACTTGTATTTTGCCACAGACAGTGGTAATAATATCTAAAATTGTTTCCATTATTTACCCTCCCATAATAAATACTAAAGAAATTTTTCTAGAATGACTTATTGCAGATATAACACAAAAATCTGACTGTCATAAATATAGTATACATGAATAGTATTATAGAAAATAGAATACATTAAAGATTTTTTTAACTATAAAAACAGAAATTGTATTAGGCTAAATATTAATTATTCCAAAGAGGTAAATGGCAAATGAGTCTATATGCTATAGGTGACTTGCACCTACATTTTCAGTCTGAACTTAAGGCTAGAAATCAAATAGAAGATAAGATATGGCAAAATCATGAGCAGATGTTTAAGGAAAACTGCCAAAGAATTCTAACTGCAGAAGACACGTTGGTACTTGTTGGTGACCACAGCTGGGGCAGAAACTTTGATGAATGTCAAATGGACTTAGAATACATTATGGCTTTGCCTGGCAGAAAAATATTACTTCGTGGAAATCACGACATGTTTTGGGATGCTAAAAAGACGGATAAGTTAAATGACATGTTTAAGGGTAAGTTGGAATTCTTACAGAATAACTATTATTCCTACAAGGATTATGCGCTAGTTGGAACGAAAGGCTACACATTTGAAGGACCATTCTATTTGGATAGATATGGAAATATCCAAGGATGGGATGAAAAGGAAGCAGAGCATGCAGAAAAGCTAGTAAAAAGGGAATCTGAAAGGCTTGTAGCATCATTTGAAGCTGCGCAAGCTGATGGATATAAAAAGTTCATTATGTTTTTGCATTATCCCCCTACAAATATACTTCAAACAAATAGTATATTCACAAAGATTGCCGAACAATATGGGGCAGAGCAAGTTATCTATGGACATTGCCATGGTGAAAGCAGATTTCATGATAGTATTCTTGGAAAGAAGCGAAAAATAAGGTATTCTCTTGTGTCTGGTGATTTTTTGAGATGGAAGCCAATGTTAGTTGTTAAATAACGAGTAAGTTGCTATATTTTGCCACTCCAATATCATTTAGGAAATCTAAAAGTGGTGAAATATCTGTGAAAAAGGGATGTTGTAGATGTGAAATTGTGGTGGGAATAAAGCCTAATGGGCTGCCTCCAATACCACGAAATGGCTCAATAGTTATTTTGCAATGAATAATACTCCAAGAGTGCCTGGACCACAGTGGGATGATACAACGGCACCAGCATTAGTTTCTAATATTTCTTCAAAATGATTTAGGCTAGTAAGATAGTCACGAACAGCGTCTACGATAGCTTTATCACAGCCTGAATGAGTAATGAAAACCCTCTTGTTATCGGAAGATAGCAAATCTGCTTCCATATCCTTCACATAATCCATAACATACCTAATATCTTTACCGCGGTATTTCTTTTCAGGGTGCATAGCACCTTCAGATACTGCAATACGTGGGTGAAGTTTCAGGGCACCACCAACAAGAGCGGCTAGGCCTGAGCATCTACCACCTCTGTGGAGATATACAAGGGTATCGATTACAAAGCTAGCTCTTACTTGGCCTTTAATGATATCTAATTCTTTTACAATATCATTAGCGGACATACCGCGGGTTGCAAGTTCGGCAGCATAAAGGACTTGTAATCCAATACCTGTAGAAAGGTTAGCGGAGTCAATAACATGAACTCTTTCGGAGATTTCTAAATCTTCTGCAGCAAGTCTAGCATTATTAAAGCTTGCAGACATAGAGGCTGAGATAGTGAAGATGATATATTCATCATCAGATTCCTTATCTAGAAATTTTTCTATATCTTCTACGCTTGGTGCTGCTGTTTTTGGTGTTTCACCATGTTTGTCAGACCAATCATAAAGGTCAGCTGGAGTTATATCTATTCCGTCCTTATATTCATCATCCCCTAAACGAACATATAAAGGGATAATTCCAATATTATATTTTTCAACTAATTCTGGAGATAAATCACAGGTACTATCAGCAAGAATCTTAATCATAACATCCTCCAATATTTAAGCGGTTATTATATGTACTTTGCTTATTTTACCACTTTATTCTTGTGGTTTACTAATTTTTGGGGTAGATTGATTTATAGAAAATAAAATAACGATTAAGTTGCTATTTTTTGCCACGCTAACATCATTTAGGAAATCTAAAAGTGGTGAAATATCTGTGAAAAAGGGATGTTGTAGATGTGAAATTGTGGTGGGAATTAAGCCTAATGGGATGCCTCCAATACCACGAAATGGCTCAATAGTTATTTACAAATAATTTGTTTGTCTATATAATGTAGACAAGAAAAGGTGCTAGCCGATTGACGGTTGGTCCGTTCAGAAAAAGCATTAGTAACCGCTCAGTCTTGCCGGACAGCGGTTACTTTTTTGTTGCACTATCTCGGCCAATTTTGTAGCCGAGTCCAAATGCTGTAAATAATAATCCAGTAATAGCTACAAATTGTGTCAATGTTAACATCAAAAGTAATTCCTCCATAGATATTTCTGCTCTAACACAGATTATTCTAAATAGAGGTCTCAGTCCTCTAGTTGAAGACCAACCGCCAACCCGTTAATGGTAGCACCGCTGTATAGTCTAACAAATCATATATTCATTTACAATCGACGCAGGGTTAATATAGGATGTACTAGATTTTTTACAATAAATGAGGAAAGTTTTTGACTGCACGATAGGTGCAATCATATTCTTTAAATACAGTATTTTAACGTTAATTCATATACTTAATTTGATATAATAATTATATGTGTATTACGGATTGGGAGGGGTGTAAATTGTATAAGAGATTTCTAGGAATAGACTGGTGGTGCGATAAATGCAATGCGTCGCTTAATCAATAACCAGGATTTGATGATAATTATGATATATGGAAATGCACTGAATGTGGGTATAGAAATAGAATTTCTGAAGAAGAAATATATGCCTCAGAAGAAGAGTTTAGAAAGTCTAAACAATAATAATATATAAATATGGGAGGTCAATTTATGACAGCGGCATTAAACATTGTAATATGTGTAATTATTGTAATTTTTGGAGTTGGGGAGCTGATAATGCTCTTATCCATGAGTAAGGAAATGGACGATATCCATGATAAGTTTGACGAAATAAATGAAACTAAAAATTTATACAATGAAATGGTTGAGGGTTCTGGGGACATTGTAACTCAAGGATATTCGGTAAAAAAAATTAATCAGGCATTATTAGAAGAAAACCGAGATAAATACTATCAGAAATATGCTAAATATGTTGTGCTCTCTCAACTGATAGCATTATTTCCTTTGTTAGGAATTTTAGGTACTGTTTGGGGGTTAGTGCTAAGTGGAGGAAGTGGCAGTGATGTAACAGAAATGATGAATGGATTAGGAATGGCACTTTGGACAACACTTATAGGTTTATTTTGTTCTATTATTCTAAAGTTTGTTGATGCAACCATGGTTGGAAAGAAGGTAAATCTGATAGATGCCAAGTTCGAACAGGCAGATTCAATAATTGATAGACAGCTGATTAAGTCTGAAATAAAGGCTGCTGTAAATCGTATATAGGAGATGTGCTATGAAGAGAAGAAATCCTAGTCAAGCCGCTCAATTAAATTCACCAATTGAGTTAACTCCATTGTTAGATGTGATTTTTATATTCCTTTTCTTTGTGTTAATTGGTTCAACGGCACTCTATAACAAAAGGTTAGGAGAACTGGAAGAAAGGGAAAATAGTGTCAATGAAAAAATTGAAGAGCAGTTAGATACACAATCAGAGATTGATGCGCTTCAGGAACGACTTGATTATTATGAAAATGGTGTCTTGAGTACGAAAGTAAGGATTGTAACTGTTTTTTGTGAATATAGTGAAGATGATAATACTGAAAGAGAGATTCGAATTCTTTATCCAGGTGATACTGAAAGCAAAATATCATTAGATGATCAAACAAAACAAACAGCATTAGATCAACTGGAGGCTGATTTACAAACTTTCATTTCAAGTAATTCAAACTACGATATTGTGTTGGTTATAAATGAAGAAAACATTTTAAACAGAGATTATAACAGCATTAATAAATTGATGGAAGATTTGGAAGAACAAAATGAGAATGTTTATAGATAATTGGGATATCATATCTAGAGCAATAGAGATATTTAAAAATCGTAATAAGGATATTTTTACAATAGGTCTAGTATTATTTCTAATGGGACTGTTTTTCTTTAAGTTTTTAAAGCATTCTGAAAGTAAAATTGCAAAGCGGTTTTATAGAGTGCTTTTATTGTTTGGAATTATCGCAATGGTATTTAGTCTTTCTAGAGGTTCTGGCTTGGGCTTAGGGCCAGGAGGAGATTCGCTAATTCCATCATTAATTGAACCGGTTGATAAAGAGAATGAAATAGTTATAGAGATAGTAACAAAAGAAATAAGTGTGGAAGATGAAATTTTTGAAAATGTTTCTGCGCTTGAGTCCTATTTAGAAGATACTTACAAAGATGGATGTAGGATTACATTAATTGATAATTATGCAGAGCATAGAACATTTGAGGAAATTGAACAGTTACTTGACCAAAAAGCATATAGCTATGAAATTGTGTCATTACCTAAGGAGGGAAAACAATGAAGAAAAGAATACTAGTTTTATTTATAATGTGCATGTTGTTACTTGTAGGTTGTCGAGATGGTGTTGTAGACTCACAAGGCAGTGGTGGTGGAGGTTTTTCTGATGCAGAAGATACTCAGGAAGCAACCGATGATGAAATTGAAGATGATGTTGAAGAGGAAGTGCAACCGCAGGATGATATTGACGAAGAAGCAAATGAAGTAAGTATTGTTATACATAAAAAGGTTATTACTGTTGGTGATGAGACAATTTCTTATGACGATAGTGATGTTGACACATTTAAAAGCTCTCTAAAAAAACAACTTGAGGGTGCTGGAAAAGTAAAACTTACTGACGCAGATGGAGATAGAAAGGCTACAAATTGTGTTAAAGAATTGTTAGAAGAACTTGGAATTAATTATGTAGAAGAGGTTGAGAATGAATAGGGCAAAAAGGAGAATATCAAGTTTTCTTGCTTTAATATGTAGTTTTTTTATGATTAGTCAAACACTGTATGCTGCATCTAACGATATTTCATTAGGTGATTTTGATAAGACTATCTACAAAAATCTAACAGTGGGCTATGTAAGTAGACAGTTTAGTGAGAACTCGTATGCTGCCAGTGAAAGATTTGAAGACTATAAAATTGGATTGTTAGGTACAATAAAGTTTATTTCAGATAATGGAAAAACAATATACTTCGAGCCTACGTCATCAGGACAAGAATTTTCTTGCGTAGGTATAAAAGGAGATAATCTTGATAAAGTCAAAACATTCAAACAGGGAGATTTTATCCTTGTTTGTGGTGAGGTAGATGATTGCAATAGCGAAAAGTTTGAGGTAGACACTGATAATATAAAGAAGTTATCATCGTCTAATACTAGAGATTATGTTGGAAGTAAGAGTAGTTCAGATTGTACTGTTTTTTATTCTAATAAAATGAACTCTGAAAATTTATATGAGAAATTGTCCTACTCATATTGTTCAGATTGGTCAGAGATAACAGTTGAAAATCTTGAAGATGGGTTTGTAGGAGCTAGTTATAAGAATAGCAATGACGAATATATTGGTATTTATTACATTTCAAAAAAAACTATAGAAGATAAAGTAGATGCGGATGATGGCTTCTTTTCCTTTTTTACAAATGATTTAAATACTTATGAGACAAGGACTGAAATGGGGGCACTACAGTATGTGACGCAAAAGGAAGCGCATTATCATATTAAATATGGGACAGAAAAAATCAATGGAACTAAGTATTCTCATTTTTATAGTAAAGATGAGGATGAAACAGATAAAATTGAAGCTTATACATATTTTACTGATGACCTGCTTATTATTGTCACATATGAATATTCAAAAAAACCAGAGGATTTATCTTGGATGAGTTTATTATTAAACACTTTGACGTATTAAAAGGGGCAATATGAATTATTATTTGATTTATTATTTAGCGGGAATAAATATTTTATCACTATTGTTTTTCTTTATAGATTATCGATTATATTGTAATTATTCAAATAAAAACATTCCTAATAGCTTTCTTACTATTCTTGTATTAGGAGGAGGTTCACTTGGTGCACTGATATGTTTTTTAATACTTGATCGGGAACTAAATAAACAGAATTTAACATGGAGAATTTTTACAGTGTCTGTGTTAATTATACAGGTTTTGTTATTACTTGCGTTATTTGGTCCGCATTCACAGAATTTTAAGGAAGCTGCCTTACATACTTGGAATAGTAATAAAGTTTTAATTGTTTATCTAGGCTTTATAAATTTCGTGACTTTTGTTCTGTTTGGAATTGATAAGTGGAAAGCGGTTCATAATCGTTGGAGAATTAAGATTCTAGTATTATTAGGCTTCTGTGCAATAGGAGGTTCAATTGGTGGATTATTAGGTATGAAGGTATTTCATCACAAGACTCACAAGTCTTATTTTTCATTTGGTGTACCATTAATTCTTTTAGTTCAGATACTTGTTATTTGTTATCTTAAAATATCGAATATTATTTAATGCGATTAAATACATACTAGTCCTTGCATCAGTTAATGGTGCAAGGACTTTTTTATTTGACTGCACGCTACGTGCAGTTTTACCGTGATTTTATAGGATTTGAGAGAAATCAAATTCGCAAAAAAAACATGTCCTTATATAGAACAAACAATTTGCACGTGTGTGCATCTATATAAGGAGAAAATCACGGATGATTACATTAAGAGAGCTATGTGAGCATACGATGACCACGCGAAGAAGTATTCAGTGTTATGAAGTCAAGGGGTTGTTGAGTGCAGTGAGTAAAAATAAGATGGGGCATTTACTATATGATGAAAATGCTATAGAACAAGTAAATTTAATACGATTTTATCAAAGCATCGGATTTAGTCTTAGAGAAATCAAGCATTTCGAGGAAATGGATCAAGTAGAGTTCAAGAAGCTTATGGAAGAAAAGATAGCAACTCTCCAAGCTGAAAGTATCTTGGTAAAGGATAAGATAAAAAAGATACATTCTATTATTGATGATGGAACACAGTTTTCTTGGAAGGAGTGATAGTAATGATTTCAATGGCATTTTGCGGACTATGTGTATATATGCTTGTTAAGATGATGGGAGTAATTCTTCGAACATCAGGGGAATTATTAAAGATAGGAATATGTATTATAGCTGCGTCACTATTAATATGCGCATTCTTAGTTAGTGGTATGGCAGTGTTGTTAGTAATAATGTTTATATTTGCAGGCCTAGTTTGTTTACTAGGTCTGTTGTAGAAAATGGAGGGATTGAACAATGAAAAAGAAACTTTTTGGACTGGCATTAGTAATGGTAATGACATTGAGCTTGGTAGGTTGTAAGAACTCAGATTACAAGAAAGCGGTTGAATTAGAGGAGCAGGGTGACTATAGTGGGGCACTCGAACTATTCAACGGCATTCCTGATTACAAGGATAGCTCAGATCACATTACGTATTGTTCAGATATGGACAGTGCTATTACAGCATACAATGATGCTAAGACTAAACTTGAGGCACAAAATGCAGAATTACAGACTAAAATTGATGATGCAACTGCATTAACAACATCTGGAACACCTTTAGACGAAACACTAATTACTACATTAGAAACAAAGATTTCCGAGGCAAAGGCTGCTAAGGTGGAAGTACCTGAAATACCAGAGACAGCTAAGGATATTAATACAGCTGCAGATACTATGAACGATGCAGATTATACATCAGTAATTAGTAGTCTTGATTCAGCATATTCAGATTTAGACACAAGCATTAAACAATACGCTCTTGTAGATAACCCAACTGAAGCATTTGTAATAGAAAGATTAGGAAATGTCGAGGATATTGTAGATATATCTGCTGTAACGGAAGATAATGATCCAAATGGTCATCTCGGAAAGGCTGGAGGCTATACTGCACAGATATACTTCTCGAATGTAAATATTAATCAGGGAAGTGTATCTGGTTCAACTGTGATAGATAAGGGTACAGACTGCGGCGGAAGCATAGAAGTATATTCATCTGTAGAGGATGCAACAACTAGAGAAACATATTTAGCCGCATTCGATGGTAGTATATTTGCAAGTGGTTCACACAAAGTTGTAGGTACATGTTTAGTAAGAACTTCTGATAAGCTTACAGCTAGTCAGCAGCAGGAATTTGAGACAGCTATTATAGATGCGTTAACTGCACTTGAATAGGGTAATTAAGGGAGAATGCTTAACTGATGGAGGTGTTTTTATGAAGTTAAGAAAATCATTTGTAGCATTGTTATTGGTTGGAGTGCTGGTATTACCATTTACGTGTAATTCATTAACAGCCGAAGCAAAAACTAAGAGTAACAAAAATACTACAGCAGAGGTTTATAATCAAGTGGCAGTCCAGGCTATTTCAACACAAGATGGTTTAGTAGCAGTATTTGTAACTAACAATAGCACGGTAACTATTGATGACCTTGAATTAACAATTGAATATTTGGATGCTAATGGTGTAACTATAGATGTGGATACAGATGGACATGACATGATTCTTCCAGGCGCAACAGTTGTTTCAAGAATGGATACGCCAGACACAGGTTATGCAAGTACAAAGGTGACATATACAATTGAATTAGGCTGTTATAAGCAATATGAAAATCACGCGGCTGGAGTTGTAGTTGAATCAAATCCAGGAGCAGATGGTGTAATTATTAAGATTACTAATAACAGCGGTGTGGATTTGGACGAAGTAGAATATGATGTGGTTCTTTTGAAAGGAGACCAATTTGTAACAATATGCTATCCAAATGATATCTATGATTTGGCAGCTGGAGCTACTGCAACAGAAAAAGAGAGTGTTTACAATAGTCAAACATATGAGAGTTATGTATATAGTGTGGATTATGATTCGATTTTAGTAGTTCTTAATCAGGCGCATACATTTGGATTCTAGTATATGATTATGTATTATTGATTAGGATTTTGGCGGAGCTTATGCTCCGCCACTTTTATTATTGGGGATTACATGTTTTTAATGATGTCAATGAAGCTGTTGAGGTCAGCTCTTGTGATGCTATAGTCTGTAGGCTCGACGCCTCTCCACCAGGCGTCATATTGATACAGGCAAGAGAGAAGAGTAAGTATAAAGTTCTCTGTAGAAGATCGAGAGCATTGAAACACGATGTAACACTCTTTTTTTTATTCCAGGTAAGTTGTCCCTTGATTTAAGTTTCTATTTAGAATGAAAATTTATCTCCAACCCCAAGTAAATTAATAAAAAGACGTCCAGGAATTTGTTCTCCATTACTAGTGAGAAAATAAAAAGGTCTATCAAGTGTTCCTAAATCAGGAATATCACAGTATGAGTATGGTTGATATAGCTCTCTAGACGCATTCCACCCGTTTACAAGTTCCTGAATGTGCAATGCACCACGTTCAGTAATTCCTACATTATAGAACGAATTTGTAGGATTCTCTTTATGTAAAACCTGCTTGTCATATGCAACAATAGCGTGTATTCCGTTATTAATTAACTCAATACCGTTTGGATAATCAGCTAACCAAGAAGAGATAAAAATCGCAGAGTACCACATTCTAATCCCAGGATGAGGATGATCATAGTAGAATATATCGTTGTTAAAATACGCTGAAAAATCTCTATTACCTTTATTAGAAAGAACCTGAAACGATAGATACGTAGAAAGAAAAAGCAAGTCAGTTTTTACAAATAGTTCGTGCGAATTAGTTACATCAGCTTTATAAAAAATAGAAGAATAGTTTATTCTCACACCAAACCAATCGGCATCAAACTCTTCAAGTTGTATAAGTCGATTTCTTTCTGGGTCGTGCATATTATTACTGGAATTATATTCATTTGTAGAGTTCTTGCAGGTATCTATTCTCAAATGTCCATGCCCTATGTGACCCAATTCATGTCCAATAATCGATATGAGCATATAGTAATAGAGCAAACGCAAATATGTAGGTTTATTATCTTCACCAAGTTTAAAGACAACATTTAAATCCTTATTTGATACAAAATTCTTTGCAGCATTCAAAAATTCATAAAGTAGTCCTATAGATAAAATGATATAATTTTCCTCATTTTCAGATTTACAAAAAGCATTTACAGACATATCTTCATAAACCCAAAGACTAAGGTTTAAACGCTCTGTAAGTGTTATAAGTATGTATTGTCTAATGTCTAAAACCTAGGATTTACTTCTGTCGCAAATATATAATCTTCTGGCACATATTCGAAAATACGTAACAAATGACCGTTGATAGTTATGTCCTTCTTTTCCATACATATTCCCCTATAAGTTAATAGTTTCTTTTCTAGTTTATATTGTGAAGAATTGAGCTAAGCAATTATCAATTTATCGCTAATACAAATGTATCACAGTATAGATAAGAAGAACATAAAAGCTTAATCAATTTATGATACTCTTTCTATAGTTTGTGAGTACGTACTAAGAGATGTTTATGGTACAGCCAATGTAGTGGGCTATATTAGAGGGAGAATCGGAAGGAGTATTAAATATGACAGTATTATCTAAAAAACAAATGTCAGAAGAAGATATTAAGCTGAACTTCATTACACCAGCAATTGAGCCTAACTGGAAAGGCTATATTACTATGGAAACCAAAATTACTGATGGTCGCATAGATATTCGTGGCAATATGGCTTCTCGCAGAAAGGCAAAATCTGCTGATTACGTATTATATCTTAATGATAATAAGCCCATTGCTATTGTTGAAGCTAAAGATGATAATCATTCGTCATCATATGGTTTACAGCAAGCTATGACATACGCCATAATGATGGATTTACCTTTTGCTTATTCATCCAACGGTGATGAGTTCTATGAGCATGACTTTCTAACAATAGTAAAAGAATTAAGCTTGCAAAGAAAATAGCACAAAGAGATTATGAAATTGCCGTTAATAATAAGTTGAATATAATCAGAGGAAAGCTTGAAAGATTTCTTTCTGAATATCATATAGATGAGATAAGTAGAGTATATGAGGATACGCATCCAACTAGAAGAAAACTCCTTGTTCCGTTTATAGAACCAGATGAAGCATATATCCAAAGATGGCTGGAAGAAAATCCAGACCACCAGAATGTTTTTATGGTGAAGGAAAGATTTCTACCTCTAATGGTGGTTATGTCAGGTCAAAGTGAGAAAGAATCATAGCTGATTTACTAGATAAATATCATGTTCCATACAGATATGAACCTAGACTTGAACTGCGAGGAAGACACATAGTTTATCCTGATTTCATGGTATTGAATGTTAGGAAGCGGAAGACTTTATATTGGGAGCATCTAGGTCTGCTTAGCGAATATGATTATGCCCAAAAGAACTTTAGTAAGATTAATGATTATGAAGAAGGCATAATGTTAGGCAAGGATTTAATAATAATAATGGAGACCGGGGATGCGCCAATCAATACAAAGCTGGTTGAGGAGAAGTTAAAACTGTATTGCCTATGAAAGAGTACTGGAAAGAACTGAATTTCAGAATTCATTTATTTTATTGTAAGAGGATAAGGATATGTTCATAAAATTAGAGCTTGTAGTAGGAGAGGACTGATGAAGTTGGACATTATATAGGGGATGATATTATTAAGGAGTTGTCTTGGGTATACAGATTAATCACATTTCTTTGGTATTATGTCAAAAGATAATAGTTTCTTGGGGGGTGGGACTATGGGTAAAGAAGTAAAGTATGAAGATATCATAAATGGAATTGAAACTGGAGCAAGAGTAACAGCAGAGGTAGTAAAAGAAGGTGCACAGATTACAAAGGATGTTTTTGGTGCACTTATATCAGGTCTACGTTCAGGCTTTTTATCTGACACAGAAACAAAAGAAGCAAAAAATGATGCGGAGAACGGGGCAAATTTGGAATCTACATCAGATAGAGTCTTTTTATCTATTAAGCAGACTGTTGAAGAATTAAAAAATCAAGTCGTTTCTCTAAGGAAGTCTCTGGAGGATGATAATTATGCAATTTTGGCATACAAAAAACAGGCAGAGGAGGTTCAAAAGCTGAATCAAGAATTACGTCAGTCTTTAGTCTCAGAACAGGAGAATATTGCAAAATTAAGAGATGAGATAAATGAAAAATTAATAGAACTAAATTCCTTAAAGCAAGGCAAGCCTAATGAAGAGGCGAATAAGTTAAAAGTTGTTGAATTAGAAGATGTTATTTCAAAACTAAATGATGATTATGAAAAGAAAAAAGTTGAGACTGATAAAAAGCAAGCTGAGTTAGAGGAAAACAATAAGAGTCTCATTAGAGAAGTATCTGATAAGGAACGGCTACTTAATTCCAAGAGTGAGGAACTTGACAGTATAAAGAAAGCGTACGAGCAGCAAGTTGTAATAATTGATGAATATAAACAAAAAACAGAAAGTTTGGAGCAAGGTCTGGAAAGGGCAAATGAGCTTTTAGAACTGGCGCCTGGAAAAGTTGATGAAGATACTATAGAAAAACTTGAGAAGACAATTCAAATTCAAGAAGGAGAACTTAATAAGGAAAAGGATAAAAATCGCGAAATATCGCAAGAAAATTCAAGATTGAAAAATGAGATAGCATCATCAGATGCAATTATTAATAAAATGAATAATGATATTTCAGAAATAAAAAGAATCACTAGTTATGATACTGTTAGTAGTTTCTATACAAAAAAGGAAAAAATAATCGAAGAATTAGAAGCTATTAATGCCGAAGAGAATAAGCTTACTTCGTGTATAGAATTCGACGATGTTGAAAGCCTTGTTTACTTTGGTGATCATGAGCGAGGATTATTTTGGAAAGATATTCGCTCAATCTTGGCTGGAAAAGTTATTCAATCAAAACATCTTATTAAAAATACATATTATTTGAAGAAGGAAAATTTATATGCAATATATTATTCTATAACAGATAATAAACTCACTATTAGATATTTGGATGGATATGTTAACAATAAGATGGACTTTGAGTTATTTAATACAATGATGGTTAATACTTATATACTGTGTGATGATCAGATTAGATACAAGGTCTTTGATATGTTAATGTCTGCAAAAAGAGAAGTATTGATTCTTATGCCATGGATAAATGATTATGGTTGGGATGATGACAACTATGGTACTTCGATAAAGAACATAATTGAAAAACTAATTTCTACAAATCCACAATTGGAAGTACTTATAGCGGTTGGCTATGACGAAGAAAAAAGAAATGCTTATAAAGAAAAGGAGACGAGCGAAAAAGCAGAAAAGATAAAAAAGGAATTCGCAAAATATGGTGACAGATTTAAAGTTAAATCGGATACTGGCACTCACGAAAAAATAATAACTGTGGATAATTTTTGTGCATTAAATGGAAGCTATAATCTACTTTCTAATAATGCTCCATATAAGGACAAAAAAGAGTGGGCATCAGAATGCATGACTGTATTTGAAAATACGAAAAATATTGAAAAGCAGAGAAAACATATCTTTGAACGTGTGGGAATAGATTATTATAGCCTTGACTAATACGGCGACTGACGTAGTCAAGCGCCTTTGTAACACCAGTACATAAAATTTGCAGTGATGTAGCCTCAAGCTCGACGCATATTTTTGAAACCTCGATAATGCATTCCTCTTCGTGCCCTTTTGGTATGTCTGCATAAGGATAGAATTTGGCAGTATTAACTTCTTTGGGGTTCACAAAGATGATTGAGTAAGGGTATGGGTTGCCGAAGGCCACCTTTGAAAGTGTGTTTGCGATTTGTTGTAGTTTTTGGTTGTTCATGTACTTTTGAGTCATTTTAACACCTCCATTTTTTGTTTCTTAATAGTTAGAAAGATTTGGGTGATTTGTAAACCTTTCAAATAAATAATGGAAATATTTAAGAAAATGACCTTGTTTTTTGGCATTGAAATTGTATTTTTTTGTATTTTATTTTTGGACACTAAAAAGCCCCTGTTTTACCAGGGACGGTGTTGCAATGGTGTATGTTACATTGTTTCTACGGAAAATTCTAAATCAAATGGATCAGAGAGTAAGTAGCTTACTTCTACGTACATATAGAAGTCTCCATCTGTTAATACATAATAGCGATTAGCTGAATTTGTTGTATTGTTAAAATAGGTCTCTACATATCCATCAAATCCGCTGTTAGAATATGATTCACAAGTATAATCATGAATGTTATTCATCATGTTTTCATTACTTGTCATTGTCTTTTCAGCTTCTTCAGCTGTTGTTTCCTGACCATTTAGCGTTGTTAATGTTGTGGTTACTGAGCCAAGATTATCTGCGATATAGCATCTACTTACTGAATCTTGCATATCCAAAGAAGCTGATTCAAATTCATAAGCCTCCTTATCATACTTAAAGGTTACCTTATGGTCTATACCTTCTACAGTAAAGTCTACAAAGTTACTAGTATCTACAGAAGAAGTTTTAGCTTTACTATTCTTTGAGTTGGAAGCTGAGGATTCATTCTTTGATGAACCACAGCCTGTGAGCATAACACTAAGCATAGTACATAGTGCTAATACCAAAGTTAATTGCTATTTCATATATTACCTTTCTAAATTGCAACTGTAAGATAATATTATAAATATCGCACGATGACAATACATAAAGCTAAATATAACGTTTATGCAATGGTTGCAGCTATAGTTTTGAAAATGGCAATAGTTTAGATAATGATTAGAAGACAGGTTTTCTATAGCCAGGTGGTGATTATACTTGTACCATTCCGAGCAGGGTCTTCCAGACCCAGGTCTGCCCATATCCACAGACCAGGCGCTTACGCTTAAGAGGAAGGATTAAAATTGGCTACGCCGATGGGCGATTTACCTTTCAATTTTCATGAATCTTTCTACTTTTTCTCGTCCCCTGCGGTTTCTTCATTTGCCGCTCCAACAAAAGTTAGGTCTTAGACCGTCCACTATCAAGGGCAAGACAAGTTCTTCGAACCCTTGCTAGCGGACGGTCTAAGGCCTTTTTTGTCTCTGGGCAAACGAATAAACCGCAAGGTATACGGAAGAAAAAATATTTAAGAAAGGATTCATAGGAAAATTAAAAGCTAAATCTAAATTGGGCTCCAAATTCCCAGCTTCGGTGCCAGAAGAAAGTTTGGATTTTCAAAGATTTGAAGTTGGTTGAAAGGCAGGTGTGGATATGAGATTAAAGGACTATTTATGGATTTCATTTTGTTCATTGTTTTTCTTTATGTGTTTGGCATTCTTGCCATTACCTTAGGGAAAGAGGTTTGTCCAAGAAAAAATATTTATTATAAAGGAGATTTTAGAAATGAGAATTACAAAGGGATTAATTGAGAAGGTTAATGGAGAGATGACCTGCTTCGATGAGGTTATGAGATATGCTCTAGAGGTAATTTCAAGAGAAGTTCCTTCTATTGATATGGAGCAGATTTTAGATAAAGAATATATTTTAGGTTATGTTAGGGCGCAGATGGTTTCTGCAGGGAATGTGATTTTAGAGCCAGGTGTTGTTTACGGAGATTATTTAGATATGACTATTGTATATAGAGTGAAGTTGATGAGATTGATGGTGATTTCTTTATTCTTCCATCGAGCGTGCATGAAATTCGTGTATAAATGACGAATTTGGTCCATCTGCTATTGAGCTTTTAGAGCTTGTTAAGACTGTAAATGCCACAGAGGTTGCACCTTGCGACAAGCTTACTGATTCAGTTTACAAGTATGATGCCACAGGACTTTCTAAGGTAGCATAGGATGAAGAATTTCATCAGAAATTCAGTAACCTTTCCTTTAAAATAGATAAAGCAATTAGACTGGCTTCGGCTGGTCTTTTTGTGTTTTAGGCTTGAAAAATATTCTTATAGATTTGATATTTATAACCATAGTTAGCAATATCTAACCTAATGTGATATTATTAGTTAAGAGATAGATAAATAGTATAAAGTGCATAGATAGAATGGGGGATACAATTTTTTTCCACACTTTTAGCTTGGATATGTTTATTGTTTTAATTAGGGTCAGGAGGATTAGTAATGGGATTATTCAGGAATTTTGTAAATCAAACTAGAAAGCCTGAAGGTTTTCTGGGAAAAATGATGGTTAATGGAATGAACGATGGTCATGCAAAGATGGCTGACTGGGGGATGTCACATCTTTCTATAATGGCTCCCGATGAGATATTGGAGGTAGGCTGCGGGGGAGGAAGAAATGCCTTTGAATTGATGCAGAAATATCCAGCTGCTAAGCTTACAGCTATTGATTATTCCAATGTGTCGCTCGAAAAAGCAAAAGTATACAATGCAGATATGATTAGTAATGGAAGATGCGAGGTAGAGAAAGGAGATGTGTCTCAGCTTAAATATAATGAGCAATATGATTTGGCAACTGCATTTGAAACTATCTATTTTTGGCCAGGATTAGAAAAATGCTTTGCTGAGGTTAATAAGGCATTAAAGCCTGACGGAACATTTATGATTTGCAATGAATCAGATGGTCGAGATAAAGCTAGTCTACATTTTGAAAGCATAATAGATGGAATGAAATGCTATACTGTTGAAGAAATAGAAGATGCACTTATTAAAGCTGGTTTTTCACGGGTGAGGGCTGACCATCATGAAAGTAAGCCATGGATTACAGTAATTGCAGAAAAGTAGATTGAATAAGAGCTATGACAATACATGAATTTGGTAAGGAAAATGATAAAATAATGATATTACTTCATCCTGCAGTTGTGATGTGGGATTTCTTTGAGTATGTTATTCCAGTGCTTAAAAAAGATTATCATCTCATTGTTCCTGCAATTCCAGGTTATGACCCAGATGTAAAAAGTGATTTTACAAGTGTAGAAGATATAGCAGAAGAGCTAGAAATATGGCTCACTGCGAAGGGGATAACGCAGGTTGATTGTATTTATGGTTGCTCTATGGGAGGAGCCTTTATTACAAAACTATTATCAAATGGAGTGATTCATTTTAATAGAGCGGTGATTGATGGGGGAATTACGCCGTACCAGTTGCCATGGATAGTTACTAGATTAATCCTAATTAGAGATTTTTTGATGATATCTATAGGTAAACTTGGTGGAGTGAAGCTTTTAGAAAAGGCATTTGCTACAGAGAATCTTTCTGAGGAAGATATACAGTATGAAGCAAAGGTTTTAAATATGATTAGCTATAAAACTATATGGCGAACTTTTGATTCTACAGATAATTATTCTATGCCAAAGGTAGTAACTACAGATTGTCCGAAAATAGAGTACTGGTATGGTGATGGTGAAGAGAAGCAAAGAAAGTGGGATATAGATTATATCAAAAAGGTATTTCCAAATACCGTATTTAAGAAGTTTGATAATGCGGGTCATGCAAGTTTGGCTCCATTTCAGCCAGAAAGATTTGTTGAAGCAATAGGTTAATTTGTTGCAAGGGGAGGGACGAGGATAAGATAGCGAATCCTCAGTAAAGTTGGAGGATAAGGGATGGACAGAAAGATA
>CAMNPQ010000023.1 GCA_946548305.1 uncultured Pseudobutyrivibrio sp. | reverse complement strand
CTTTTTAAAGGTTTCGTTTCTTTAAGAAACTTAAATGAATTTCAAGGATACATGTTAAAATAACTTGTATTAATTCAAGGTTTGTTTCACTGTTCAGTTATCAATCTTCGCTTTATTGTGCCTCTCAGCAGCAACTCGTTTATACTATCATGAGCAATCTGCTTTGTCAAGCACTTTTTTAATTTATTTTTTTCTTTTCCTTTTTGAGGAAAATCAAAGCAATCGCAATTGCGATTGCTTTAAAACGGAGAGGGTGGGATTCGAACCCACGCGCCCTTGCGGACAAACGGTTTTCAAGACCGCCTCGTTATGACCACTTCGATACCTCTCCAAAGCATCTCTCGGACACAAGCAGTATAATATCACCTAGCCATTTAGATGTCAACAACAAATTACTAAATTTTTCTTAAAATCTTCAAATTCAGAAAATTCCAATAATTCCATTGTTTTTAACGTTTTCTCAGTATAGCTTCTCCAAAGGCTGCGTCTTCTGGTGTAGTCACTTTTATGTTTGTATAAGAGCCCTCTATCATGTGTACATCATGATTAGTTGCTAGTTCGACTATCATGGCATCATCTGTTATGCTGCTATCAGCTGTTGGAATGATTTTATCATAAGCACTGCGGATAAGGTTGTACTCAAAGCACTGAGGAGTCTGCACTATCCATACATTACTTCTATCTGGGGTGTCGAGCACCTTTCTGTGGCTATCTGTGACTTTTACGGTGTCTTTTGATGGCATTCCAACTACGCATGATTCGTATAGCGCAACAGCCGACATGCATCTATGAATTACATCTATAGATACAAATGCCCTGGCACAATCATGTATCAGTACATACCCATCATTGATAGCCTTCAAGCCAGCATACACTGAATCATATCGTTCTTCACCGCCCTCGACTATCGCAATGCATTTGTCAATATGATATCTCTCGATAATCTCTTTGCGGCATTTTTCCACATCGCCTGGAGCCACTACAAGAACAATCTGAGTTACTTTACTCTCCTGAAATGTCCTGAGGCAGTGAGACATCAATGGAGCTCCGCCAATATTCATATATTGCTTTGGTATCTCTTGCTCCATTCTTTTACCGCTACCTGCTGCAAGTACAATTGCTGTAAATTTGTTCATAGTTATCTTTCTCCTAATTTAAGGTTAGGTATAGCGTTTAAATCCCATCCATCAAATTTGCCTGCCAAAAATTCATAATATGCAGCTGCACCAATCATAGCCGCATTATCTGTGCATAGTATTGGCGATGGGTGATAGAATTTTACTCCTTTTTCACGACACATATCTTCCATTGCCTTGCGAAGCGTTTGGTTAGATGCAACACCGCCCGCAATTGCAAATTTGTCCATGCCAAATTCTTCGATTGCCATGCTGGCATGGTCACACAAAGTATCAATAACTGTCTGTTGAAAAGATGCGGCAATGTCATTATTGTCTATTTCTTCACCCTTCATTGCAGCACTGTTTATATAGTTTAAGACCTGAGATTTTAATCCACTAAAGGAAAAATCATAAAGACCATCTGCTACTTTTGGTCTGGTAAAATTGTAAGCAAATGGATTTCCCTCTAAAGCAGCCTTTTCTATTTTAGGACCACCAGGATATCCTAGTCCTATAGCCCTAGCCACTTTGTCAAAGGCTTCGCCAGCAGCATCATCTCTGGTGCGCCCTAGGATTTCATACTTACCATAATCAACAACCCTCACCAAATGAGTGTGACCGCCAGATACCACAAGACATAAAAATGGTGGTTCCAAGTCCTTGTTTTCTATATAGTTTGCACTAATATGTCCTTCGATGTGATGAACGCCAATCAACGGCTTGTTTGTGGCAAATGCAATAGCTTTTGCTTCCGCAACACCAACCAATAAAGCCCCAACCAATCCTGGACCATAAGTGACAGCTATGCCATCCATATCCTCAAGGGACATGTCTGCGGCCTCTAAAGCCTGCTCTATAACCTGATTAATTCTTTCTATATGTTTTCTAGAAGCTATTTCTGGAACTACTCCTCCATAAAGTGTGTGTAACGGAATCTGAGTAGATATGATATTACTCCTTACATCTCTTCCATTTACAACAACTGCTGCTGCAGTTTCATCGCAAGAGCTTTCTATAGCTAATATTTTAATTTCTTTAGTATCCATCTATTTCATCCTCGGTAGACAGTCTCCATGTGAGAATCTTCCAATTTCCATTGGAATCCTTTCTAAGGCAAAAATCCTCATAGGTTCTGTCATAAGAGCTTCCTTCCCTAATAAAATAATATGTGGAAAGAAAAGCGCAATCATAACCATTTACTTTTTTATACTGAACTTCATTAGAGTTGCTGACTGTACTTGATACAATAGTTCTTGATCTGTTGTGATAATCATCAATCTCCATAGATAACTGCACAAGGTATGTGTCTCTAGGATTATACTGAAGCAATTCGTCATCCATCAACATCCTCGCCTGATCCGCCATTTTTTCTAATTCACCTTGAGAATATTCCTCATCATAATAAGCAGTTATTATGCGATTGTACCATTTGACTACCGACCTGGGGGTTGCAGGATAATCTTTAGAAAAATTCTTGGATATTATCGCCTGAACCTCAGAAAGTTCTGCATCATCTTCCACCTCCACAGCAGCATTACGGCGTGACAAATAGGCATAGTATCCCACTACAAGTGACACCATACAGATTATCGCTATTCCTATTCGCAGTGCCTTTCTCATACTACTCCTCCGAAAAATCAAGTTCTAAAAACTTGCCGTCTTCCCCTAAATATGAATTTGGAAATATATCACAAACCGCTTTCATATATCTTTTATGACCTGTCATGGATGGGGAAAAATGAGTTAGCCACAACTCATTTACCTTCGCATCCCTTGCCACCTTGGCTGCCTCATAAAAGGTCATATGTTTATTCTGCTTAGCTTTTGCTATTTTATCTTCCTGGGCATACATACCTTCGCATATAAGCAAATCGGAAGTGTTTGCCGCCTCCACCAAAGATTTGGTAGGTCTGGTATCGGTACAATAAGTCATTTTCAAACCTTTTCTGGCTTTCCCCATGACCATATCTGGTGTATATACAGTACCCTCAAACTCTACTTCATTCCCTTTTTGCAAAGGGTTCCACATTTGAACTGGCAGCCCTAACTCTTTAGCTTTTTCAACATCAAATTTCCCCTGCCTTGGGATACTGATTGAATACCCGTAGCACAAAACATTATGATTTACTTTAAAAGCATGTATGTTGTATCCCATTAACTCGAAGCTTTCGTCCTCAGACGAAATTTCATGAAATATTATTTCAAAAGGTAACTCTGGGGCTATAACCCTTAGAGAATTAACAACCCTCTCTAGCCCTTTTGGTCCTACTATGGTAACAGGTTCAGTCCTGTCTGAGTTTCCCATGGAAAGCAATAGTCCTGGCAAACCGCTTACATGATCAGCATGATAATGGGTAAGACAAATTATTGAAATAGGGTTAGGCGAAAAGCCTGCCGCCCTAAGTGCCACCTGTGTGCCTTCACCGCAGTCAATCAATAAGCCTACTCCGTTGAACCTACACAGGCAGGATGTAAGCCATCTATTGGGTAGTGGCATCATGCCAGCTGTTCCCAACAAACAAACATCTAACATCTATAAATCCTTTCAAAAAATCTAGTTGTTCTCTCGCTTAGTTCTCTTGCTTAATTCTCTCGCTTAGTTCTCTCGCTTGTTACGCTAACAATGTAATATAATCTTCCAGTCACTAAATGTTCCTTGCAGAATATATTACATAGTTAGCTGCAAGCTACTTATACTTTATTTCTGAATATATTCGTGGTTAGCTACAAGCTATTTATTCCTCCATACGAAGTGACATGCAGACTGCATCCTCGACAGGGTTGGAATAAAAGTATTTGCGTTTTCCTATTTCTTCGAAGCCTAAGTGGCTGTACAAAGCACGGGCAGGCGCATTACTCACACGCACCTCCAGGTAAACTGTATCTATGCCACGAGTCTTAAGATGCAAGAGTGCTTCTGTCATAATAGCCTTGCCTACGCCTTTTCCACGATAGTCGTGAGACACCACAATGTCTGGCAATTCCGATTCTGGTGGGGTGAGGTAAAATACAGCAAATCCAGCAATGACCTCACCATCAACTGCCACCAATATGAACGCATGGTCAGATTTTATAGCTTCCAGATAGTTGTCCCTTCGCCATGGATTTGTCATAGAAGCCTCTTCAATAGCTACAATCTCATCCACATCTGCTTCTGTGGCATACCTAAATGTGAAAGCCATCAAGCTTTTCCTTCCTTTTCAAGTCGTTCTCTCTCAGCCTGTGAAAGTCTCAAATATTCTGGTCTGTGTTCAGCAGCTGTCTCACATTCGCCATTTTTATAGTAAAGCATTCCCAGTGTTGCCACACTGGCTGCATGTTGTCTGTTTAAATGCGCTGGAGCAAATTTGTATGGTGCCTTAATTAGCTCTGCAATAAGCTCCTTAAAAACCAGTACTCCATCACCTAAGAATGTAACTGTATCAGGATTTCTTGAATTGATGTCCTCTGCTATTTCATGAAAGTCCACAGCACATTGAGGTCTTTCAATTTTAAAATTTCCATCTATGTCAAAGCGATACAATCCTGTGTACACCTGACCACGTCTGGCATCCATGATAGGACAAATCATCGCATCACTGCCCCAGAGATTAAATGCCAATGCATCTACAGTGGGAACTGAAACTATAGGACAGCCTAAAGACAAGCCTAAGCCTTTTGCTGTAGCACTTGCTATTCTAAGTCCTGTAAATGAACCAGGTCCTGCTGCAACTGCTATGGCATCCACTGTATTCAAATCAAGCTCTATCATCTTTTTCAGTTCGTCCAGCATTGGAAGCAAGGTCTGGGAATGAGTTTTTTTATAGCCTGTGGTGTATTCTCCTACTAAATTATCATCCTCTACAACTGCCACCGATGCTACCAATCCAGAGCCATCTATGCCTAATATCTTCATGTTAATCAAATGCTTTCTACCGTGATTTTACGGTAGTCAAATCCTTTTTCTAAATTTTTCTCTATTGTAACTTTTGTATAGTGCTCGGGAAGAATCTCTTCTATAAGGTTTGCCCATTCTATAAGAGATACTCCGTCACCATATATATAATCCTCGTATCCTATTTCATCCATTTCTTCTATATCGCCTATACGATATACATCAAAATGATAAAAAGGTAGCCTGCCTGTATCGTATATCTGCACAATGGTAAATGTGGGACTACAGATAGCTTCATCTATGTCTAAGCCTATGGCAAAGCCCTGGGTAAAGACCGTCTTTCCCACACCTAAATCCCCTATAAGAGTAAAGACCTGACCTGCTGATGATTCCTGTGCCAGCCTTTTGCCAAGTGCCTCTGTTTCTTCTGGTGAATATGTTTCAATTATCTCTGTCATTTTATTTGTAACTTATAGTCCTCTACATGTGTTTTTATATATGCAATCATGTCTTGGTATATATCCTTGATATCCTCAACCGGAATGATATAAGCATTTACCCTGTTACTATAAATAAGCAGATAGTTTTTCCATGTGGCGATTTTGTATATGTACTGCCAAGGAAGTTCTGCGGCTTCTTCTGAGGTTGGGGAAGAAATCCATATACCATCCTCCTTAAGCTCGTAAGTCAGTGGGTGTTTGAAAACCTCCTGCTGCATCTGTAGCTTCACTCGACCCTTTAATGAAAGAGGAATGTAAAGAAGAAAAATAACTGCGACTACAGGATATGCAATTCTGTAAATGACTGAGAGTGCTGCAAAACGCATAATCCATACTGCAATCAACAAAACAAAAATTATAATGGAGAAAATCCCCTGTGTGCCCCTGTATGCATGATGGATATTGAAGCTATATAAATCTTCTTCCGTAATTTTTACACTAAATTTAATATTCTGTCCCATATTCCTGTAATCTCCCAATTATTTTCTATTTTATCATATTTTTCGAAATAATTGAAATAAAAATAGAGTGAGTCGAAACCCCTTACGACTCACTCCTAATATTTCTCCTAAAAAGCACACTCGGTTACTTTCTCTAACTGAATATGAGTATAGGAGAGTTGGCTATAATTGTCAATGAAATATGCATCGTGCCAGCATATTTTGTGCAATTACCACAATTTGCACAGTTCATTTATGTATATCATTACAATAAATCTTTTACTTTTTTGCTTTTTGAAGCTTCATGGTAAGAGATATACGCCCCTTTTTTTCATCCACTGACAGCACTTCCACGTCTACAATATCCCCAACTGATACCACTTCAAGTGGATGTTTTATGTAACGGTCTGTCATCTGGGAAATATGAACAAGACCATCCTGGTGAACTCCGATATCCACAAATGCTCCAAAATCAATAACATTTCTAACTGTTCCCTTTAGCTGCATGCCCGGCTTCAAATCCTTCATTTCAAGAACATCGCTTTTTAGAATTGGACGTGGCATATCCTCACGAGGATCACGACCTGGTTTTTCAAGCTCTTTGATGATATCCTCAAGAGTCATTTCACCAATGCCAAGCTCTGTGGATAACTCTTTGATATTTTGTATGCTCTTGTGAATATCTTTTAAGGTGCCTGCTGCAATATCCTTTGTGTCAAAGCCCAGCTTTTCAAGAAGAGCTTTTGCCGCATCATAGCTTTCAGGGTGAACCGCAGTAGCGTCAAGTGGATTTTTGCCGTCTGTAATACGCATAAAGCCTGCACACTGTTCGAAGGCTTTAGGTCCTAGCTTTGGTACTTTTTTAAGTTCTGCTCTAGAATCAAATCGCCCATTAGCCTCTCGGTATTCAACAATATTTTTTGCAAGAGTCTTGTTGATACCTGATACATATTCCAAAAGTGATGCAGAGGCTGTGTTCAAATCTACACCTACAGCATTAACACAGGTCTCTACCACACCTGCTAAAGTCTCATCCAGCTTCTTTTGATTCATGTCGTGCTGATACTGACCAACGCCAACAGATTTAGGATCAATCTTTACAAGCTCAGCAAGAGGATCCTGTAATCTACGAGCCATTGAGGTGGCTGAACGCTGTCCCACATCAAAATTAGGGAACTCTTCTGTGGCAAGCTTGCTGGCTGAATAAACTGATGCCCCTGCCTCGTTTACAATAACATATTCCACTTTCTCAGGAATTTCTTTAAGCATCTCCACGATAATCTGTTCAGATTCACGGCTGGCTGTACCATTACCAAGAGAAATCAGTGAAACATTGTACTTTTTAATAAGCGCCTTAATAACCTTTTTTGTCTCCTCCACCTTGTTTTGTGGAGCAGTTGGGTAAACAACTGTTGTATCTAAAACCTTTCCTGTGGCATCTACTACAGCAATCTTACAGCCTGTTCTAAAAGCAGGATCCCAACCTAAGACATTACGTCCAGCAATAGGTGGCTGCATTAAAAGCTGAGTAAGGTTCTTTCCAAATACCTTTATAGCACCATCCTCAGCCATTTCTGTAAGGTTTCCTCGAATTTCATTTTCGATTGATGGTGCAATGAGTCTTGTGTATGCGTCCTCGATAGTAGCCTTCAAAGCTTCATTCGTATTTACGTTATCCCTGCTTATAATCTTTTTCTCCAGATATCTGAGAATGTCTTCAACTGGAGCTTCAATAGAGACTTTTAAAATCTTCTCTTTCTCTCCGCGGTTTAAGGCTAAAATACGGTGTCCAGGAAGTTTGGCAACTGCTTCGTCATAATCATAATAATTTTCATAAACTGACTCTACTTCAGCGTCCTTAGCCTTTGAAACTATACGACCATTTTTGAAGGTCTTTTCTCTAATCCAAGTGCGATAATCAGCATCATCTGAAATGCTTTCAGCTATAATATCACATGCCCCTGCAATAGCTTCCTGTGGTGTATTTACTTCCTTTTCAGCATTAACAAAAGCTTGGGCCTCCTTTTCAAGAGGATTATTGGTCATTTGCAGAATAATAATATTGGCAAGAGGCTCTAAGCCCTTTTCCTTTGCAATAGTGGCACGAGTACGACGCTTTGGTCGATAAGGACGATACAAATCGTCAACAGCCACCTGTGTAGTAGCCTCTGTAATAGCTTTTTTCAATTCCTCAGTGAGCAAGCCCTGCTCCTCTATTGATGCAAGGCAGGTAGCCTTCTTTTCTTCAAGATTTCGTAAATACGTTAATCTCTCAGAAAGTGTACGAAGCTGCTCGTCATTGAGTCCGCCTGTAGCTTCCTTTCTATATCGAGAAATAAAAGGTACTGTATTTCCCTCGTCCAACAATTTAATAGCAGCATCTACCTGATTTACTCTGACCTCAAGTTCCGATGCAATCTGTTTTGTGATATCCATTGTACTAACTCCTAAATAATTTTTAAGATTAGTATAGTAAATTCCTGCACAAAAAAGCAAGTGGCAGAGAGCCACTTGCTTTACTTTTATACAGCTTCCACGTTTCTGGTAGCAACCACATCAACGCCTGTGCCGCAAACATCCTTTACCACTATATCCCCTATATGAACTGGTGCTGTCACAACAGCAGCATCTATTTCTTTCATCACATCAGCGATTTTATCCTTTGGAATATTGTTTGCAGTCTTTACAGATACACGAGGCTTATCTCCACCTAAAACAACAGATGTGGATGTGACAGTTCTCTCTGGATGGGTAACTTCGTTCCTAGCATATTTGTCCCCGATTCCACATGTGTTTCCAGTGACAGATATCACCTCACCTGCTTCTAATTCTACTGTAATCTGGCATCCCATTGGGCAGCCGATACAGGTTAGTTCTCTCTTTTCCATAATTTCCCTCCTAAAAGGATTTATCATGATTGACTATTACTCATTCTCAATTTTTACTGTGATTTTCTTTAGTCCTGGCTTTTCAGCAAGCTTGTCCTTCAGCAAAATCACCTGTTCCATCTCTCCTGGAGCCATAATTCGTTTTTTGTTGTGCATGACTCTTTCATCATCAAAATAAACGCTTACATATGAATCCTTGTAAACCGCTCCTACTCTAAAGCGTACAGTCAGCTTGTCATCCATTCTGCCAATATTTATTGTAGATGGAACTGTATATCTGGCTCCATCTGTTGCAACTATTTCGATATCAGCCTTAGCCTCGCTAAGCTGACCTTTAACATACTTAGCTGCATTTTGCCCAGCCCTTAATGCCTCCTCAGAAACATAATCAACAAGGTCATGAACATGAAGAACATTGCCGCAGGCAAATACGCCAGGGATATTTGTCTCCAGGGATTCATTTACAATAGGTCCGCTTGTAATAGGGCTCATCTCTACACCAGCATTTCTAGACAGCTCATTTTCTGGAATAAGTCCGCAGGAAAGCAGCAGTGTATCACAGGTATACCGCTCCTCAGTTCCTGGAATTGGCTTGCCCTTATTATCAACTGCTGCAATAGTAACAGCTGTAAGATGCTCTTTTCCTTCTATATCAACAACTGTGTGCGAAAGCTTAAGAGGTATACCAAAATCGTCAAGGCACTGAACAATATTTCTCTTCAAGCCACCTGAATATGGCATAAGCTCTGCTACAACCTTTACCTTGGCTCCTTCAAGAGTCATTCGCCTTGCCATAATAAGCCCTATATCACCTGAGCCCAGGATAACCACCTCTCGTCCAGGCATATAGCCTTCGATATTAACCAGTCTTTGTGCTGTACCAGCAGAGAAAATGCCTGCCGGTCTATACCCTGGAATATTTAAAGCTCCTCGTGGTCGTTCGCGGCATCCCATTGCAAGGATAACTGCACCAGCCTTAATCTGATACATGCCATCCTCTTTGCTCATAGCTGTGACAACTCTATCTTTAGAAATGTCCATAACCATAGTGTTCAGCTTATATTCAATATCAGCAGCTAACACCTTCTCGATAAAACGATACGCATATTCAGGTCCTGTAAGCTCCTCTTTAAAGGTATGAAGACCAAATCCGTTGTGTATGCACTGATTGAGGATTCCCCCAAGCTCCTTATCTCTTTCTAAAATAAGTATTTTATCCACTCCAGCATCCCTTGCTGCAACTGCTGCTGCAAGCCCTGCCGGTCCACCGCCAACAATAACAATATCATAGTTAAGCATTATGCCTCGCCTCCCTTCTGATTCTTTGTGCGCTCTATCACAATATTTGAGCGTCCTCCACTCTTTGTGATTTTTTCATAATCAAGCCCCAGCTCCCTGTGTATAATTTCCATGGTCTTTGGAGAGCAGAAGCCGCCCTGACATCTTCCCATTCCAGCTCTGGTTCTTCTTTTGATTCCATCCAAAGAACGAGCTCCTAGTGGCCTGTGAATTGCATCGATAATTTCGCCCTCTGAAATGGATTCACAGCGGCAAATAATGTTGCCATAGGCTGGATTTTTCTTTATTAATTCATTTCTTTCCTCAATTGATAGCTCAGCTGGGTTCAATATGTCTTTTCTAGTTCCAATCCAGTTTTGCTTTTCTTCTAATCCCATTTTTTCTTTTAATAGATTTGCAACCATTTCTCCTATGGCTGGACTGGCAGATAGTCCCGGGGATTCTATTCCTGCACAATCAATGAAGCATTCTGCATCTTCCACTTCCCCAATGATAAATTCCTGCCCATCCTCGTGAGCTCTAAGTCCTGCAAAGGAAGTGATAACCTTTCTAAGAGGCAGATTTTTTACATGGTCATTTGCCTTTTCTATTAAATCATCTATGCCCTCTTTTGTTGTGTTTGTTCCCTCTTTGTCAGAGATATCAACAGCTGTTGGGCCAACTAAAAGATTGCCATGAACTGTAGGTGTTACCAGCACACCTTTTCCAAGCTTTGTTGGCTGTGGGAAAATAGTATGAGTGACATGATTGCCCACCTCTTTGTCTAACAGGCAATAATCGCCTCTTCTAGGTGTGATATGTATCTTCTTTGCGCTAACCATATTGTGGAACTTATCCGCATAGACACCTGCTGCATTGACAACATATTTTGCCACATACTCACCATTATTTGTTCGAAGATGCCACAGACCATCCTGTCCCTTTGAAATATCTTCTACTTCTGTATTAAATCTAAACTCTACCCCATTGACATTGGCATTTTCAGCCATAGCAATATTCAGCTTAAATGGGCAAACTATACCACCTGTAGGTGCATATAAAGCTCCTTCCACATTGTCAGAAAGGTTTGGCTCTAACTCAAGAGCTTCCTCGCGACTAAGTATTTTAAGGTTCTTGACACCGTTTTTTATTCCTCTATCATACAGTTCTTTAAGACCATCTAATGCCTCCTTGTGGATGCATACCACCAAAGAACCATTTCTTTTAAATGGCACATCCAAATCTTTGCAGATTTGGTCCATCATCTCGTTTCCCTGCACATTAAGCTTTGCCATAAGTGAGCCTTCTGGTGCGTCAAAGCCAGCATGAACAATTGCAGAGTTTGCCTTAGTTGTACCTTCACATAAATCTTCACATTTTTCCAACACGCAGGCATTTACATTGTATCTGGAAAGTTCTCTGGCGATGGAGCTTCCTGATACACCTGCTCCTATGATTACAACATCATACATATTTCTTCACTCCTTTTTTATAAAAAAGAGTTGGCAAAGAAACGCATCATCGATGCGTATCTATACCAACTCCAATCTCACGGTATTATTATTTAATTATTCTTTTGCCCAGCCTCTTGTGGATGCAACAGCCTTATTCCATCCCTTTAAAGCCTCCTGGCGTTTTTCATCAGTCATGGTAGGTGAGAATTCTCTGCAAATACCCCAGTTTCTGATCACTTCTTCTTTGCTGTTCCAATAGCCTACTGCAAGCCCAGCCAGATAAGCTGCACCCATAGCGGTAGTTTCCACACAGCAAGGTCTAACAACCTTTGTGTTTATTATATCAGATTGGAACTGCATTAAAAAGTTATTGTTAGATGCTCCACCATCAACCTTTAGTGATGATAAATGTTTGCCTGAATCCAGTTCCATCGCATGTAAAACATCATAAGTCTGATATGCCAGTGATTCCAAGGTGGCTCTGATTATATGATACTTGTTGACACCTCTTGTGAGACCTGTGATAGCACCTCTGGCGTATGGATCCCAGTAAGGTGCTCCCAAACCTGTGAAGGCAGGAACCACATAACATCCATTAGTGTCCTCAACTCTAGTGGCAAAATATTCTGAATCTGGTGAAGAATCCACTATTTTCAGCTCATCTCTAAGCCACTGTATAGCAGCGCCAGCTACATATACAGAACCCTCTAGCGCATAAGTAACTTTACCATCCAACCCCCATGCGATTGTTGTGAGCAAATCGTTTTTAGAGTAGATTGGCTTGTCCCCTGTATTCATCAGCATAAAGCAGCCAGTTCCATAGGTGTTTTTCGCATCCCCTTCATTGAAGCAGGTCTGTCCAAATAATGCTGCCTGCTGGTCTCCTGCTGCCCCAGCTATAGAAATAGGACCTCCAAAAAATTCTGGATCCGACTGCCCATATACGCAGCTGGAAGGTTTGACCTCTGGCAGCATGCTCATTGGTATTTTAAGTATTTCGCACAGTTCCTTATCCCACTCCAAAGTGTTTATGTTAAACAGGAGTGTACGAGACGCATTGGAATAGTCAGTTACATGAACTTTTCCCTTGGTCAATTTATATATAAGCCATGAGTCTATAGTGCCAAAACACAACTGGCCTGCATCTGCCTTTTCTCTTGCCCCTTCCACATTGTCAAGAATCCACCTGATTTTCGTGCCTGAAAAATAAGGATCTAGCTTGAGACCTGTCTTTGCCTGGAATTTTTCAACTATACCTGGATTATTTTTCTTCAAGTCCTCAACAAAATCAGCTGTACGACGACACTGCCATACAATTGCTTTATATATAGGGCGACCAGTTTCCCGCTCCCACACTACTACTGTCTCTCTCTGATTTGTTATTCCTATGGCAGCAATATCTTCTGCTGTGCCTCCAACATTTTGCAGTGCTGTACGAGCTACTGAAAGCTGTGTCTGCCAGATTTCATTGGCATCATGCTCCACCCAGCCTGGCTTCGGAAAAAACTGTGTGAATTCCTTATTTACAACTGCACACATCTCTCCCTTTTCATTAAACAAAATACATCTGTTGCTAGTTGTGCCGGCATCAAGTGCCATTACATATTTACCCATTACTTCTCCTTTTTCCCCTTTTATTTTACTATAACCCCCAAACCACTTCATTAGTGGTGGAAACAGCAAGTACCCCGTTATTCAGTGCGTTCATCACATCATCCCTGTCAGTTATTAACCCTCCAGCAATCACTGGAACTCTGCTGATGCGATTAATTCTTTGAAATATCTTTGGCTGTAAAATGCCTGGAAGAATTTCAATAACATCTGGAACTGCAAGCTTTCGTTTGTCCTGCTTTTCAATATTAACAAGTGCCATGCTATCTATCACAAAATACCTAAGCACTGTGTATAGCCCTAGCTCATTGGCTCTTTCAATGAGATTTGCTTTTGTCGTAATGATTCCATCTGCACCAATATTATTTTTAATATAGTCAACAGATATCTCTTTGCCAGCACCTAATCCAGCTATAAGATCCATATGAACCATTGCGATTTTTCCTGAAGACTTTACTTTTTTTACTATGTCTGCAATCGAACAAATATCACCGTAGAGAATGAATATTATTTCACATTCTGTGTCTATGGCTTTAGTCAAACCATCCTCATCTTTTACAGCTGCTATAACCGGATTGTTCTCCAATTTTTCAATAAAACCATTCTTCATGGCAAGTCTCCTTTTATCCCTTTTAGACATAAAAAAAGAATATGCCTAAAAAGACAAGGAGATAATCCTCATCGCAGCCACATTCTCTTCTCTCACGGGCACTTATTAATTTAAGTCTATAATACACTTTGATTGTACAAATTTCAACAGAATCCGAAATATTACTTTGTCTATTTTGTAACAATATAACAAAAGGAAGCTCTATTTCTGAGCTTCCATAATTGCATTGTATAAATCATCATATTCGTCAAAGGCAGGATACTGTGGGTAATCCTTTTTTATGGCTTCTGTGGTTCTAAAAAGAAAACCTGCTTTTGATGCCTCTATCATTGCCAAATCATTGAAACTATCACCGCTGGCAATTGTTTCAAATCCGCATGACTGCAATGCTTTTACTGTAGTAAGCTTGCTTTTTTCGCATCGCATTTTGTAGCCTGTAATCTCCCCATCATATGCCACAACTAACTCGTTGCAGAAAATGGTAGGCATACCTAATTTTTCCATCAAAGGACCAGCAAACTGTGAAAATGTGTCGCTGATAATAATAGCCTGACCATGTGCTCTGAGTTTATCCAAAAACTCTTTTGCCCCTGGAAGAGGATCTATTGTAGCGATAGTCTTTTGTATTTCCTTTAGTCCCAAGCCGTGTTCTTTCAAAATACCAATACGATACTTCATAAGCTTATCGTAGTCTGGCTCATCCCTGGTAGTTTTTTTAAGCTCTGGAATACCTGTTGCCTCAGCAAAAGCTATCCAAATTTCTGGCACAAGTACTCCCTCTAAATCTAAACAAGTAATATACATAATTATTCTCCACTATTTTTAGAAAAATCTAATAACATTTTTTGCGCCGCCTAAAGCAATCTTGCGCTCGTTGAATTCTGCCTCTGTCATTTCAGCTGTGATAAAAGCTGTCTCGTCGTCTAAATCCAAATCCGTGTATTTCACTTCATCAAATTCATTTTCAATATTTGACTGTAATGCCGCAGTTCTAACAAAATATCTGTATTTCTGCTGGCTAGGATTTGCAAGCTCAAGCTTTTCATTTGCCCAGCCTATTCTCACATGTTTATCAGTGTTTCTTGCAAGGAACACCAAATCTCCTACAACAGCGGATGCAGTTGGAAGTGCCCCGGCACCTGCACCGTAATACATTGACTCGCCCAACATATTTCCACGTACTGATACTGCATTCATAACACCTGCAACATGGTACAGCATTTGCTCTGGCTTAACCAAAAATGGTGCCACACGGCAAGAATAAGTGTCACCGCACTTAACACTTTTTGCAATAAGCTTTATACTGTAGCCCATTGATTTAGCATATTTGAAATCCGTTGATGAGATTTTGCTGATGCCTTCTGTTGGTATATCATTGAAATCCACATTTTTACCAGAAACAAGTGATGTCAATATAGCTATCTTTCTGCAGCTATCATGACCTTCCACATCTGCAGTTGGGTCTTTTTCTGCATAGCCTAATGACTGAGCCTCTGATAAAATCTGAGCATACTCACTTCCATACTGCTCCATGTTTGTAAGCATGTAATTGGTAGTACCATTGCAGATGGCTGAAATCTCTTCGATAACATCTCCAGTCAGACATGCTGTAAGTGTTCTGATAATAGGTATGCCGCCACCTACTGCTGCCTCAAACACGAAGTTTACATCATTGTCTTTGGCTATCTTCATAAGCTCTGCGCCTTTATCAGCCACAAGGGCTTTATTAGATGTGGTGACAGATTTGCCAGCCTCTAGCATAGCCTTTACAAACGTGAAGGCAGGCTCAACGCCACCCATTGTCTCAACAACAAGCTTTACTTCTTTATCTTTGACAATATCCTTATAATCCTTTACAAAGCATTTTGCATGTACGTCATCAGGAAAATCCCTAAGATCTAATATGTATTTTATTTCTAATGGCTCCCCTAATCGTTCTTTAATAATATCCTTATTAGTATCAAGAACCTTTGCTACTCCAGAACCTATTGTTCCGTATCCCATGATTGCTACTTTCATCTTGTCACTCCCTTGCTAATATTTTTACATAGTGGACACCATCAACATTTTCTATCGCACTAACCAAATCTGAAAAGTCACCCGAATCTTCCAGCACATCTACCGACAGCGTCAAAGTGGCAAAGCCTGATACTGGAACGCTTTGATGTATGGTCAAAATATTTACGTGAAAATGAGCTATCTCTTCCAACACCCTTGATAGAATCCCTGGCTCGTCTTCAAGCTGAATAACCATATTAATCGTCTTTCCTTTGGTGTCTTCATGAAAAGGTAATATGTCATCCTTATATTTATAGAAAGAACTGCGGCTTATCCCCACCTGCTCTGTGGCTTCCTGAACAGAATCGCATTTACCTGTAGCAAGCAGTTTTTTTGCAGCCACAACCTTTAGCAAAACCTCTGGCACTGCCTTTTCTTTTAAAACAAAATAGGTGGTTTTTTCAGCCATATTCCCTCCACGAGTGTCTTTCTGACAAGCACAAATGTTTTTGTCCAAAAGATAATATCATTTCTCATACTTTAATGCAATATATAATTTTGTATAAATACAAAGTATTTCTGATTTTTTATAAACAGTTTCAAGAGCCATTTAATGTGTTAAGCTTTTTAGAAATAATTGTTATTTTTGTGTGAAAACCATTTACATAATATCGCTCTTGAAAATATAATGAAAGTACTCACCTATAATCCTATTTATTGTTTTGTAAAAAAGGAGGGGATGATATGAGTATCAATATTACAGCTGGTGCTTTGTCTCTTGCACTTCTTTTTAGCGGAGGGCAAGCAGCTACCGCACCGAATGTTTTCGTAAATCAGGCTGTTGCCGTTGCTACTGCAGCTTCTATAGAAACTACAGCAGGCAGTGCTATAGAGGAAGCAAAGCAATATTTAAAATACATGACTTTTTCCCGTCAGGGGCTTATCGACCAGCTTTCCAGTTCACATGGCAGTGGTTTTTCCGAGGATGAAGCCACCAGTGCTGTTGAACATCTAGAGGCAGATGGTCTGGTAGACTGGAATGCAGAGGCTTTGGAGGCAGCTAGTAGCTTTATTGAACAAAAAGCTTTTTCAAGGCAGGGGCTTTTAAATCAACTCACCAGTAGCTATGGTTCTCAGTTCACTTTAAAGGAAGCTACTGCTGCAGTAGACTATTTAGAAGAAAACGAACTGGTGGATTGGAACGCAGAAGCTGTTGAAGCTGCGAAAAGCTTCTCAGATATTACAAGTCTCACCAAACAAGATTTATATAATCAACTCACAAGCAAACAAGGGGCTGGCTTTACCAAAGCTCAGGCTGAATATGCACTAAAGGAACTCGGATATTAAAAAATGGGCACACTGAAAACTGCAGTGTGCCCTGTTTTTTTCAACAATTATTTTGAAAACCCGATTCTGGCAAAATCTATTTGTCCATTTTTTACCTTAACATACACTCCGTGAACTCCTTCAAGTTCTTTGGTTTTTATATCATACATTTTCCATGATGAGCTATTTGCACTAACAGTTCCGATAGGTTCGGTATCAGCATTATCAAAATGAACAGAAATCTCACCTGTGCCTCTTAGCTCTAAGTTAATGATTGTCTCTTTGTCAAATTTGAAATACTTAAATCCAGCTACAGATTCTTCATTCATCTGGCAAATAAAGCTTTTCAAACCATGCTCACCTTCTGGAAAATCTTCCTCGGTAATATAAGGAGTATCTTTTGGAACAACCAGCTTTCCCGGCTCATCTGGTCGTCTGCTTACAACATGTCCAGTAACCCCTTGTGACTGAGAATAATAGCTAGAATCTGTAATACTTTTCCCCATGAGGTTGCATGCAATATATGCATCATACATACCATCTGCTTCAAGTGGACCACCATTTAAACCACAGCTAGTAATCTCCACCTGTGGGATTGTTCCATCATTTTGTATATGCACTTCCTCAGCACAGCCTTGCCTTGAGTACTCTGTACCATGGGTTTGCCTGTGATAAAAAATGTATGTCTTATCACCAATACGCTCTAAACCTCCGTGGTTGTTACCCCAATAAGCTACTGGCATTGTATTTCCATTTAGACCAAGGTCTCCATTTGACACAATAACACCCTTGTACTCAAATGGACCTGCCGGGTTCTTTCCAACTGCATAGCATAATTCATGACCTTGCAAGCTGGAATATACAAAATAGTACCAATCTCCAATATGCCTTATGCTAGATGCCTCAAATGCAGGATGTTCTTCAAATGATGTGCCCTTGGCTGTATCATAACCATTTGCAACTAAAACAGGCTCGGATATTACGGTATGCATATCATCTGAAAGCTTCACCATCATCAACCCTGGCATAGGGTAATCTTCCATGCCTGGGAATTTGAAAGCAGGACAAAAACCATAATATAAATAATTTCCACTATCCTCCACTAAAATCGCGGGGTCAAATTTACGTCCCACCTTTGGACTTTTTCCGTCTTCGCAAAGCACATAGTCTAGAAATTCATATGGACCTGCTGGTGAATCACTGACAGCCACCGAAATAATATCACAAAAATCAAGTGCATAATACAGATAGTACCTTCCATCATGTCCTTTTGCCACATCTGGAGCATAAAGACAATGTAATACATTTTCATCCTTCATTATATCTTCAAACTCTGGAAGCGGACCATCATAAGGAGCACCGTTAATTGGGTCTTGGTCTTTTCGATATATAACACCCTCATACTTCCAATCTGTCAAATCTGTAACTGGTGCGCTCCAACATACATAATCCTCTAGACAATAAAGCTCTCCACCTCTTTTATCATGACTTCCATATACATATACTCTATCACCAAATACATGTGGCTCACCATCTGGAACTGTTTCCCAAAAGGGTAAATATGGATTAAATCCCTGCTTCACAACAAAAATACCTCCTTAAAAATGTTCTATGAAGTATATCATATCCCATTTACTAAGGAGGTATAAGGTCATTTTTTTGTCAAATCATGTAATATTTTTTTGTCATTTCAACTTTTGAGAAGGTAAATGAAATTTATCTATCTACATGAGTGTGTGAGTAAATATATTTATTTATTCTGACTGTTCCCCAAGCTGAATATATGCCAAGAGTAATAATTGTAAGCAATAAAACAATTATATATTGACCAAGCAAGCCTAAAGCTGTGCCTTCATATTTCATCCTGTCAGTGCCAACTATACAGTGCTTCATCTCCCATTTTTCTATCATAGTGATAGTCCATGGTGCTGCTAAGCAGCAAGTAACTAAAAGCAATAATGTCTGTAACAAACCATAACCAAAATACTGGAAGCTGTTTCCATCAAACTGACCTACAGCCTCTGGCGCATCAGCGTATGTAGTGTGCTGCATCTCCCAGCGTTTAAGTGCTACATACATAAAGAATGAATAAATTCCGCAAGTAACAACTGTGAGGATTTCCCAAAGAATCCAATGTCCAAATAGAGAACCGCCTGTACCGTTGAATGCCAATCTTCTGCCATCAATAACTGTGTGCTCTTTTCTCCACTTCATTATCTTGCAAATCATCCATGGAGCAGCTATACCGCAAGTAACACAAATCAATATTGTTGTGAGTATTGTCAAACCAAATAGAGTGATTCCATCACCGTCAAAATAAGAATTGTTAGCACCAGCTGTAGCAAGCTCTGTTGTGTCTACAGTAGGATTTGCTTTTTTGTAATCATCCATCCATGTCTTGTAGGCTTTTAAATCTGCGCCAACATTTGGAACTGATTCTGCACCCTGTTTTTGAATAACGTGACGTGAAAAAGCATCTATGCCATAGATAAGGCACAGCAAGCCAAGTACTTTGTTTACTGTTCCCCAGTAGCACATAATTCCAAGGCATGCAACAAATGCCACTACGTCAAAAGCTATAAGCACATAACTCCAAACTTTTCGCTTCCTTTCCTGTT
>CAMNPQ010000022.1 GCA_946548305.1 uncultured Pseudobutyrivibrio sp. | reverse complement strand
GATTCAAAATGTAATGGATGAAGTGGGCTACTCGGACATGAGTACTTTTTACAAGGCATTTCATAGCTATTACAATGACTCACCTGCCAATTATAGAAATCAACACATCAAATAAAGGTTTGAAAGGAAGAAAAACATGAAAAGAGAAGAAATTAACATCAGAGATCCATTTGTTTTAACTGACAATGGAAAATACTATCTATATGGAACCAGAAGTGACACATGCTGGGGTGAAGCCTTCGGCTTCGACTGCTATGTTTCAAGCAATTTAAAGGATTTTGACGGTCCCATAGAAATATTCAAAAGACCTGATGATTTTTTTGCCACCACAAACTATTGGGCACCAGAATGCTATAAAGTAAATGGAAAATATTATCTTGTAACAACATTTGGTGGGGATAATTTTAAAAAGGGTATTTACGTATTACAATCAGATTCACCAACTGGACCTTTTTCCCTTTACTCTGAAAAGCTAACTCCAGAAAACTGGACTTGCATAGACGGCACTCTTTATTTTGAAGATGGTAAAGTATATCTCATATTCTCTCATTCATTTGAGGATGCCTTTGATGGCACTGGAAACACAGATGGTGATTTTTGCATTCAGGAAATATCCTCTGATTTAAAAACAGCATTAACTGAACCCAAAGTGCTATTCTCTCCAAAGGATGCCTCATGGGCAAAACCTGTTCCATTTGCAAAGGCTGAATTTGGAATAGATGGAGACTGTTATTTTAGTGATGGTCCTAGTCTGGTGCAAACCGAATCTGGGAAACTTTTTATGATTATCTCAAGCTGGAGTGTTTCAGGCTATGCTGTAGGGCTAGCCCTTTCAAAGTCAGGAAAAGTTAATGGTCCATGGCAACTATTAGATAAACCTTTATATCCCGAAAATGGTGGTCATGGAATGTTCTTTAAAACAGTTGATAATAAACTGGCATTTACACTTCACTTCCCAAATGATAAATATGCGGAACGCCCACACTTTTGGTATGTAAATGAGGGAAATGAGACACTGACTCTAGGTGATGAAATCTAACAGCATTTCATCACAGGCTTCCACCACAGATTTGATACCTTCTGGTGTGATGCCATCATAATGAATCCCTGCTGAAACAACTACAGGCATATTATATTTTTCAAATAATGCCTTAGCCCAGGCTTCAGCAATCCCAGTTTCTTTATGCTCTGGAAAAGTTATTGTGTTCAATCTTCCTTTTTCATCCACGACAGAAACTGCCCCTACATGGGATTTATCGCCTCCTGCCACCATAGCATTTAAGCCATTATCCAAAAATACGATAATGGCTTTTATTTCTTTTTCAAGTACTATAGTGCTTTTCTCTATAGTTTTAATCATAATGCTTACACCTATCCTTCAGGATTCCACCTTTTAAGTCCTGCTTCAATATCAAACCTGTCTAATATCCTTCCCACAATCTGTCGCTCTATATCTTCAATAGTTTTAGGATGGGAATAATAATTAATTACAGGTGGCAAAATAAAAACCTGTGGCATTCCTGCCAAATAGGACATATTATCCAAGTTTACCTTTGAAAGGGGAGATTCCCTTGTCACTAGTACCAGCTTTCTCTGTTCCTTTAAAACCACATCTGCAGCCCTAAGTAGCAAATTATCTGAGTATCCGTGCGCTATACCTGCTACTGTCTTCATGCTACATGGACATACCACCATTCCCATTGTTTTATATGTTCCACTGGCAATAGCAGCACCTATATTATTCACATCATAAACCACGTCTGCCTTAGCACAAAACTGAGAAAGTGGTATGCCACACTCTTCTTCTATTGTCATTTCACCGCCACGGGTGATTACAAGGTGTGATTCTATATCTGGCACATTTTTTAATTCGTCTAATAATCTAAGAGCCAGCGGCGCTCCTGATGCCCCGCTAACTCCGATAATAAGTCTCTTTTTATCCATTTAATAATCCCAATCTGGAAGCCACTTTTTTACATTCACTTCCATAAATTTGCAACGTTCAAAATCTTTTTTCATATCGTAAGGTACTGTACAATCAAAAATGGCTTTGCATGCAATACCATGAACCTTAATAGATGGGTCATAAGCCGGGTCATTGCTAGGGTCAAGTACATGAGTATGAACCCCTGGAATAGGTATAAAATCCACATCCCCTTGAAATCTGGTTGTCATTGCCCACATTACATCAGACATATCAAATATATCTACATCCTCATCTACAAGGAACACGTGCTTCATTTCTGAAAATGCTGAAAAGGCTAAAAGTGCCGCCTGACGCTGACGCCCTTCATCATTTATATTGTTCTTTCTAAACTGAATGATAGAAACAAATTTTCCCCCACCGCATGGAGCAGCATGAACATTTACAAGACGACCTGGCATGGCTCGCTCAATCAAATCAATTACAGATGCCTCTGTTGGAATACCTGCCATAGACACATGCTCATGGCTAGGTCCAATACAGCTTTCCATGATAGGATTCTTTCTTGTGGTAACTGCCTTTACCTTAATGACAGGAAGATAATTGGGCAAATCGTCTCCTTTAGCCTCTCCTGTGTATCCTGGAAATTCAGGCATTGCCTTTCCTGTATCAGAATTGATATCTTCTCTCATTGTAAGACCAGGTGTCAGCTCTCCCTCGATTACATATTCAGCTCTTGCAATACAGCGTTCATTAATAGATACACACTTTGCAAGCTCAACTGGCTTTCCTCTTAAGGCACCTGCAATCTGAAGCTCATTGAAACCGTATGGTGTTGTTGGTGGCTCAAAACCAGCAGACATATAAATAGCTGGATCAAGACCAATTGAAACAGAAATAGGCAGTGGCTTGTTTGCCTTCAATGCCTTATCCCACATAGCTCCAATATGGCGGCTACCTGGTGTAATCCACATAGTCATTTCATCCTTTGACTGGATGCAAAGACGATGAATTGTTACATCAGATACATCAGGGTCTTCTGGGTCAGTAGCCATGCAAAGTCCCATTGTAACATAAGGACCTGCATCCTCTGGGGTGTTTGTTGGTGCTGGTACCAGCTTTCTCAAGTCAAAATCAGCATCTGTCACCTTGTGTACAACTTCCTGACATGGTGCATCGCCTGTAATATCCACTGGTGGAATAGTATTTTTTACCGCATCTGACAGCTTCCATCCGAGAGTCTTGTAGTCTGTGTCAAGAAGCAAGCCTACTCTCTTTCTGCTGGAAAGTACACCTATTGCCACCTTTGCATCAGGAAATCCCTTTACATTATTAAATACCATTGCTGGTCCATCTTCCTTTGTAGGGCGCATTACAGTTCCACCAGCACCTACATGTCTGTATATTCCAGAAATCTCTGCATTAGGATCTGCCTCCACATCAGTTTCCTCAAGCTGCCCTGGCTGAGTCTTTAAAAATTCAAGGGCACTTCTTAAATCGTTAATTTCTGCCATAAGAGTTCTCCTTTGTAATTTCCTTAATCCACTCTACTACTTCACCTTCATAATCAGCTTCAGAATGTGGCTGTTCCCATACAAGCTCATAGTTCGTATCAAACCCTGCCTCAGCCAACTTACATGCAAGTGTCATAGATACTGAAAAGGATGTATCAGCATCAGAAGCTCCTACTCTTATTCTAAAGTGTTTTGCCTGATTAGAAACTTCCTCTGTGCCAATAAAATTAAGTGGATTTATCAAATATTTTCTATCATCCAATCCTTCATCTAATATATCCTTTGAATAGCTATCATAATATTTCCCATACTCTTCAGGATACTTCTCTTTAAGCTCTGCAATAGCTCTAGGTATATATTCGTTAAAATGTATCGCATTTACGTTTTTATTACCGAAAACTTTGTTTTCACCACTTTCACCACTTAAAATGTCAAAAGATGGGCAAGGTTTCATTCGGCGTCTTTGACCTAAAACGTACTTGTCTAAATCTACAACTTTCGCTTTTCCATTTACGCACTCAAGCCAATCCAATTTATTATTGCCATGAACTGTTATCATTTGAGGCTTAAAATGCTCATCTGGCTCTTTGCCCTCTTCTGGACGAAGCATCAATGCTCCTAGTCCAAATGGTATTTCTTCATCATCTTCTACATCACCTAAGCCTACCTCCTGACCTGCGAAGCTTTGAAGCGCAGCTTTATCTGGCTTTTCATCCTTTTCGTCTGCTGGCAAAGGTCCTGCTGGAGCAGGCTTTTCGTATTCGTAATTTCCATTTAAATAATCCTCTACGGAATAATTTCGATCAGGTAACTCCTTGTTAGATAGCTTTTGTATAAATTTAGTTGCTGAATCAGAAAGCTTCTTTAGCAAATAATCATATCCAGAGCCACTTCTACCATCTTCATTTATTACAAGCAGTTCCCCTGTTTCAGGATTCTTAAGTTGCAATGAATTAAAGTATTTGATGTATTCGTCATAAAGCTTTGCTGAAAGTGCATCCTCAAAATCAGTCATGACTCCTGCTGGTCCAGCAAAGGATGATTCATTTTCCTTATCTGCTCTAAACATCCATTCATAAGCTAAATCAGCATGCTCCAAATCTATGATAGGACAATAAATCTGGGCTGCATAAACACTGTCACTTTCGTCCATAAATGCCCCATTTTCTTCCAAAAGCTTATTATATTTTTTATTATCCCCAGTAACTCCTAAAAGGGTGGACATTGCTCCGCCAGCAGACCAGCCAACAGAAATAATCTTATCAAAATCTCCTGGGATAGCTGCTCTATTATGTCTTAAAAACCTGATAGCCATTTTTAAATCAATAAGGTTAATTGGAGACTTGCCTCCAAAGGTTTTATCTTTATTTACTGTTTCATGACCTCTATTTCCACAAGTTACATACACCATTCCCGCATCTAAATACTGCTTGGCATAATTTCTTGGACCATCTATCCATGTGTGAGGCATCTGCATATATCCAGCAGAATTATTTTCAAAAATCACTGGAACTGTTTCTGCTGTATATCCTCCAACAGTGGCATTTTTGTCAATCACACCAGGAGAGCTCATGTATCCCTTTGGCACAAAAATCGACAAACGCTGGAATGCTATAGCTTGTGGCTTTGATGTGTAAATCACATCTTCCAATGCCCATACCTGATGTTTTTCATCAAAGTGCCATTTATCAGCAACATCAGTTAATTCCATTGTTTTATTTATAATATTTATCCTCATTTTAGAAATTACCTCCTAGACTTTATATCTTGTGCAGATTGTATCAAAAGGGCTGAATGAGAAAAATTCTAATTCAGCCCTTTATTAATTCTGTAATCGACTTAATAACCATAAAAAAATGACCTAAAGACGAACCCTAGGTCATAGATTTTTGTTTTTCATCAGAAAAACGGAAATCGTATCTGACCAACTTTTACATGTAATGGAAAAGTTGTCCTGCAAAGCAGGATTCTTGCTGACAATTTCATTGTTAAGTCAGCAAGAAGTCATAGGTTTTTGATTTTCATCAGAAAATCAAGAACCGGAGATTGACCAATATTTTCTGAAAGAAAATATTGCTTGGCAAAGCCAAGTTCTTGTGGGCTTTTTCCTTAAGTAGCCCACAAGAAGTCATACTTTTCATAATAAATGATTTTTACTTTATCCAAATATCTAAATCAACTTCCCCTTCTATTCCATCAACAGTTCCTGTATTTGAATACTGCCAGAACTGGAAGGCATAGGGAGTCTGAGGTACTGGCTCATAGTCAGCATACCAAATCGGATATTCCAAAAGCTTAGTTAAATCCAGCTCAAATGCTTCCCATAACATATTTGCATATATCATTGGCTGATATCCGCTTTCTGCTATTGTCTCGCAGAACACTTTGGTGTTCCTGGTGAATTGTTCCCCCGTCACATCATCCGTTCTTGCCACATCATCTAAAATGCTTTCTGGGTCGTAAACTACAGGCAGGTCTAATTGCAGTCCATTTAAAATGTCCAGAACAAACTGAGCCTCCTCCTTTGCCTCTTCCTCATTTATAGCCTGTGCGAAAAAATATGCTCCAATCATAAGTCCAGCATCTTTGGCACCTGTATAATATGTTTCAAACATTTTATCCGCATTTAGAGAGCCCGTCTTACCATAGCCTCTGTAGCCTATTCTAAGGATTACAAAATCACAGCCTGCTGCTTTTACTTTTTCCCAGTCTATGTTTCCCTGGTGATGAGACACATCCACCCCCAGCATATAGTCTCCATCAGCGTATGACAGCTTTTGACCATCAAAAGAAAATGCTTCTTTTCTATATTCATTTGCAGGTATAGCTGGATTTATTGTGGTTTCATACTCCACGCCAAACACATCCCGAAACACAAATGACTCTGGTGCCAGTTCAGCTTCTTCCACCACTTCTGTGGTGACTTCTGCTGCTTGTGCATCCACCTTTGTATCATTTTCCATAGCATTGCTGCCGCACCCAATTAATAATGCTGCTACTAGACTCACCATACAATCAACATATAGCTTCATAAATTATTATTCTCCTGCCATTATTCTTTGTTGCAATAGTTTGATATCGTCTCACGAATTCTCTGCTCTGGTTTGCAAATTTGCTGCATAGAATTCTTTTTGTTTAGGGTATCAATAATAGCCGCTATATACCTGTTCATATTGATACTATAATAATATTCCTTCTCTAAAAGCTCAGGCTTTTGATATACCAGATTCGTTGTAAAAATTCTATCAAATAAACCTTCGCTATAGGCTTTATCAATCTTTTCAAAGCCTGCAGAAAACAGACCAAAGGTTGAAAAAATGAATACTCGTTTTGCGCCTCTTTCTTTTATTTGTTTGCAAACGTCAACAATGCTGCCTCCAGAAGCTATCATATCATCCACTACAATGGCATCCATTCCTGACAAATCCCCTCCACAAAAATCATGGGCTAGTATAGGATTTACACCATCTACTATATGGGCATAATCCCTGCGCTTATAAAACATACCAATGTTTACACCAAATAATGATGCCAAAAATACCACTCTTTCTGTGGCTCCCTCATCTGGTGCAATGAACATCAAATGGTTTGAATCAATTTGCAAATCCTCATATTCTGTAAGCAGACCTTGAGTAAACTGAAGAGCAGGTGAAATATTTTCAATACTGTTTAAAGGCAGTACATTTTGCATTCTAGGATCATGGGCATCAAAAGTCACGATACTGCTCACTCCCAGAAATTCAAGTTCTTTTAGCATCATAGCGCAGTCTAAGGACTCTCTGCTTGTCTTTCGATGCTGCCTACCTTCGTATAAAAATGGCATTATTACGGTTATCCTTTCAGGCTTTCCATTACATGCCATTATTACCCTTTTTAAATCCTGATAATGGTCGTCAGGTGACATTCTATTCAGCTCACCATCCATTTTGTACTTTAGTGAATTGTTGCATACATCCACAAGTATATATAAGTCCTTGTCCCTAACTGATTCCTCTATGACACATTTAGCTTCTCCGCTGGTAAATCTGGGGCATTTTGATGGGATAAGATAGTTTTGTCCATTTCTCCAATGGCAAAGAATATCATTTATTTTTTTTGATTGCTTAGAAAAAGACTCAAGTGCTATAATTCCTAATTTATCTTCCATTGTATACCTCCTCTTTTACTGCCTGTTTTCATATTCTAATTAGTATTCTATCAATAATTATTCATCTTTATGTTTTTTTTCACAAAAATTACATATCAAATTTCTTAACTTCATTTTCCGCAAGGAAGATTTAATATATAATTATGTTGTACTTTTGGAGGAAATTTATGAATACTGAATATATACATGAATTTGTTGTTTTAGCTGATACTAAAAATTTTTGGGAGGCATCTGAGCGATTATTTATGAATCAATCTACCCTTTCCAAGCACATAAAGGCATTGGAGACAGATTTAGGTGTTCCCCTTTTTACCCGCACCACAAGACGTGTGGAGCTTACAAATTACGGTAGGACATATCTGCCTTATGCAAAAACCATTTCAGATGCGGAATATGAAGGCTTGACTGCTGTCACCAGACTGCAAAATATCGAAAATGGACTTTTGACTCTAGGCACTATTCCATCCATGCCTCAGTATCAAGTCACATTACTTTTAGCTCAGTTCCAAAGCAAATATCCTGACACTACTGTTAGAATCACTGAGGATGATCCTGTAAATTTGCAAAAATATCTTGAAAATAAAACCTGTGAAATCATATTCACCAGAGAAACGAAATCAGATTTCGAAAACAATTTTCTAAATAATAATCAGATAAAAAGAATCCCTTATTTGCAGGACAGACTTGTTGTACTTTTGCCAAAAACTCACCCCCTGGCAAAGGAATCAGAGCTTACTTTACAACAGCTAAGAAACGAAAATTTTTGTCTAATAAAAGAGGGCTCTCTAATGTATGAAATAGGTGTGGATGCCTGCCGCCGTGCTGGCTTCATTCCAAACATAATCTTTACCAGCCACAGGATTGATTCAATCCTTGACATGGTTTCCAATCAGGACTGTGTTGCCCTTCTCATGGACAAGCATTTAGAACGACCTGTAAATGCCCCTGCCACAATGCACAAGGACGCACCATGGACATATGTCCCCATCACACCAGAAATAAACTCCCAAATGTCCATCTGCTACAACACCTTAGAACCTTTATCAAAGACAGCTCAGCTATTTGTAGACTTCTGTACTTCGAAATTATTTAAGCATGATTAGTAAAAAGGCAGCCACAAACGTGACTGCCTGAATGATGTTTTAACCATATAATTCATCTATTATCTTTTGAAGTGTTCCCTCCTTCGCAAAAGGAAGTGCATCCACTTGTTTGAAATTATGCTTTCTTATTTCTACCTCCTCATCAAAGCCTAATATAAAGCTGGTAGCAATTTTATATATTATTTCAGTTGGGGCTAGCCCATAAACTTGCTTTTCAAATATATGCTTTAGCCTCTCATTCTTATCTGGATATGCTGACTTTAAGCCATCACTTTGATATAACCTCTTTACTATTTCAGCAATGTATAAACCAGACTTCATGTATAAATCAATGAATGTCTTGTCAGGGTCATCAAAACATCCTGGATTTTCTTCTTCTAGCATGTCAACCATCCGCTTTACAACATCCTTTGGTGTATATATCTGATTGGTCTTTTGCGGAGGAATATAATCAAAAATATCCTCTACACTTTTTTCATCAAAATAATCGGCAAGTTTCTTCTTCAATCCAAGAAATTCTTTTACAGAATCATCAAATACCACCGAGTCAAATAAATGTCCGTTGAAATGTCTCTTTTCACCTGTTTCTGAATCAATGTATTCTCCCCCATCTCTTAAAAATCTAAATTGTTCGAGAGTGATACTTGTTACTTCTAAGAAGACTTTATCTGGAATAATATTGTCAAAGGTCGCCAGGGTTACAGTATCATCCCCATATGCCATAAGAAATGAGGGTATAGTACGTGAAAAGCCTCTAAGATGGTCACGTACTCCGTCTTCTATTTCATCACGTTCTCGTTCCTTTACTTTTGTCTCTATAGTTTTGGTTGTCTCTATTCTAGAATCGTCCTCAAATTGTTCCATAACCTGTGACAATCCTGTCTTGAACTTTTCTTGAGCCTCCTGCTTCTTTGAGGCAAATTCTTTTTCGATTTCATCTACGCTTTTTCCAGTTTCATTCCTCATTTGCATCGCTTCAACACGGTCATGTTCAATAAGATTTTCTTCTATTGTGTAGTTTGAGACAGCTTTTTCTACTATCCTATCCGCATCTGATATAAGCTTTGCTGCCAACTGTTTTTCATCAGATTTTTTTAGAGCATCTCCATAACTATCCTTGGTATCTTCAACTATCGCATTTACGATAACATTCTTGGCATACTCCTTAAATACTTTTGCCATTCTTTCTTTTCTATTATCCGCCGAAGCATTTAATTCAATGGTATTTTCAACCATATCATCAATTTCCTTTACAGTTACACGCTTCTCTCCAAATATGTCTTTAGATAATCCAATCACGTACTCATCTGATAGCTGAACTTCTCCATCTTCATCAAGTGATAAGTCCTTTTTCACTTCTTCTGTAAGCTTTACATTAGTCTTAGGTTCAGAAACTGCTGTAAACTGCTCTATGATATCCATAACTTCCCTTGGAGCAGAAAAGACATTACCGATATTCTGAAATAGGAAGTTGCTCATAAATCCGCGACGTACAACTTCCACAGATTTTATCTTTCTAGGAATAGTGAGTACAGCTTCTGCATCCAGTTCTACAAGCTCACCATCTTCATCCTCTCCAATAACTGGAAAGAAATTTAAAAGCTCCCTAATATTCTCTTTTCTCGCTTCAATGTCTCCACGGCCTGCACTAGTATGAATAGATAAATCATTGGCAAACTCTTCAAATATTACTAAAGTTCTTGCTGGGTCAAAATCAAATACATACGCGTTTTCTTTGCGCTTGAATACCCCATCTTCATTAAACAGACATGGATTCTGCGCACGAAAAGCAGCCTGCATGTATAATGCAGGAGATTTTACATTAGAAAGCATTAGTACAGCAGTCCACTCTGGTATAGTAATTCCTGTTGTAAGTTGCCCAACTGATAATGTTATTGTTTTTTCATACTTTTCGATTGCAGCTTTTACCTTATCATAGGATTTTTCATTTTCATCATCGTCATCTATTTTGCCATCACCTGCTGCAAGTATAATCTCATATTCTGCAAACACTGGATGTTCTTTTAATTTCTTTGCAAGACACCTAGCACTATCTACCCTATTAAGCAGCCAGAAGGTATGCTTTAGCTCATCTCTTAATTCAGGTGTAGAAAACGGAAATTTCTTTTGTACTGTCAGCGCATCCAGAAATTTATCTACTGAACTATCGTGTACAAACTTCCCGTTATTAGTGCTAAAGAACTCGTTCAAATCAAATGCATACTCAACAGTCTCTCCCTGAATTTCAATACCCTGAGACAATTCATCCTTGATGATTTCACTCATTTGGTAAGTATATAGATTAAGCTTGGGCAAGTTACTATATGGATTTTCATGTTCATCAGCCAAATCCCAATCTCTTTTTCGCTTTTGCTCATCTGCATAGGTGTAATTATAAATCGCTGACTCATCAAATTTATTATTCGCAAGAGCCTTAAATGGAGTACCTGATAGATGCAATGTAAACTTTCTATTAATCTGGTCAAAAGCTACATCAGTCTTATATGTGTCTACACCTTCATGAGCTTCATCTACTACAAGAACATCCCATACCATCCCCTTTGATTTACTTATTTCAGCAAGCTTATCATACTGACCACCAAAATATATTGAACCTTTCATATCCTGAAGGCTCACAAATTCTATACAGCCTTTATTATCATCTCGAGATGCTTTAGTGTACTCATTTCTTGATAATACGCCTGGTCTTCCCTTAAGTGCCTCTACCTCACTAACAAAATAGAAGCCTGCCTCTGTCCCCATGAATTTCATATAATCTGAATACCATGAATTAGCTATCGCAGGTCTATTAGTTACGATTAGTACAGTAGACGCATTAACCTGCTTACAAAAATCGTATACAGCTAATGTTTTTCCAAAACGAGGCTTAGCATTCCATAGGAATTCACCCTCGGCATTGGAATCATGATATTTTTTTGTAAGCCGCACTGCCTCCTGCTGCTCTGGACGAAGCTGATAAGGAATTATGGTATTAACTGTTTTAAGAATCCCATGGTTTTGCCTAAAGACATTAAACTTTGTATTTGAATCTGGTCCAGTTATTTTAAACCATTCATTATTCTTACCTTTCTCCTGTTCAACACCATCTTTCCTTAGGTAAGCGTGAAAATCCTTATCAGTAAATCTTTCCTCTGTGCCATCATCAAATACTGCTCTTCCTTGCCACTCTAAGTTATATTCAATATCAGCAGTATGGGTTTGTTGCTCTATTCTTGTAATTACATCCTGCTCTGTATATCCTATCTTTGTCCACCCATTATGGCGAGCAACCTCTGGGGTGGTATAGGCATATATCATTGGAACAACCTGGGTGGTTGATTTGATTTTTGGTGTAATCATATAATCTTCTCCTCGTAATTCATATAAAACAAAATGTTTATTCCATCGGTTTTACATGTGTTTCGATAAATTGGATTTCCTCTTCTGTTAATCCGTATTTACGATATAGTTGCTGGTCAATCTCTGGTATAGACTTAGACCAATCGATATCGGAGGATGATGTGAAATCTTGGAGCGGGACGTATTTAAAATTACCTGGGGTAATATTTTGCGTTTTCTTCAATACTGATAACAATGCTCTAGCAAACTTTCCTTGTAAATACTTTAATAAGTTAGTAGCTTCATTTTCATTTATAAATTTTCCTATACTGAAAAAAGTTTCTGTATGCCCCATTCCAGGTGATGCAATAATTGGTATACCTAGCGTTTCTCCAAATTCACCTATGCCGCTTGCTTTTGGAATAAGCACCTTATAATAATCCAAATTACTAACCTGATTAATGTAAATCCTTTTTATGAACTTTATAACTCTTTCATTATTTAATCTACCGATAATTTTAATATACCCATCTTTGCTATCTACATTATCTAAAAATACCATTGGCAATTTATCAATTACATTTGACTTCAAATCATATTCATGTCCTTTGCTTAACAAAGGTTTTTTCTTACCCGATACTATAACTTTAGTCGTCTTTATTTCTGGAAAATCTTCATGCAGTTTTTCTGTAAAATGGTAAGCATAGCCCGATATACCTATCGTATCTAATCCAACAATACCAACTTCCAACAGTCTTCTTAAAATCGTATTCATCTCTTTATGTTCAACAAATATTCCAATTGGATTATAGTTTTTACTGTCATCGTGATATGTAATAGCTACACCACCTTTTATATCTGTATTAGAAAAAATCTTTGTACAATCGCTTTCATACTCTAGAACCTTAAAATGAATATCTGACAACATTTTCTCATTCCATGCTTTAGGCGTGGAGCCAGCATTGAATAAAAATCTGGCGGGATGAATCAATTCAACCTTTGATGCCACATCACAAGCAGCATCAATAAACTTGTCGTAAACAGGTGGTGCAAAGCCTTCATTATCACCTAATGTATTATCTTGATAGGGTGGATTACCAATCGCAAAATCAAACTTCATTTTTACATTCCCCTCGTAGTATATATTTGACATTTTGTAGATGTCATTATTTCCAATAAAAAAGCTTGGGTTATCCCAAGTCGTGGCATTCACAAGATGTCATTTCTAGTTAACTATAAGACATTCATAGAATGCCAATAAATCATCCTATAAATGTCATCCTATTACTCAATATACCGCAAAATGTATATTGTGACAATCACTGAATGTCAAATTGATTAAAGGAGAATGTCAAAAATGTTTGGAAACAAAGCTGCTGATGGCAGAAATAATATTTGCGGTTATAACGTACACAATAAAAGAATAGAATTAAGATTTTCTCAGAATGGATTAGCTGAAGAACTCCAAAGACTCGGCCTCGATGTCGATAAAAACGCTATTCAGCGTATAGAATGTGGAAAACGCTTTGTAACTGACATAGAATTGCAATATCTAGCTAAAGCGCTTCATTGTGGGATACTTGATTTGCTTAAATAAAATCAAGTATTTTACAAATTCTTTTCTTTGAAATACAATATATAGGTGATAAAATAAAAGTACAAGGAACAACATTATGCTAATTGAAGAACTCAAAGACGCATTTAAAGCAGGTATTCCCGTTGAATATTCTGCGCACTGTCAGAAGCGTATGCTAGAACGCAACATTTCTCGCGCCGATATAGTCAACTGTATATACTCAGGTGAAATCATTGAAGAATATCCATTAGATGATAATTATTCGTCTAGTTCTCTTCCAGCCTGTTTGGTTTTAGGGCTAAAGATATCAAATGACACTTATATACATGTTGTTGTAGGATTTAATGGTAAAAAAGTTCTAATTATTTCAGCATATTATCCTGATAATGTACATTGGTTAGAAGATTTGAAAACTAGGAGGAAGTAGTTTATGTGTAACGCATGTTTTTCTGAAGATAAACTTAATACAAAAACAACTTTTACCGTAGAATATAATGATTGCATTATTGTTGTGAAAAACGTTCCCTGCTTGGAATGCCCTATATGCGGTGAGATTACCTTTACCGACGATGTTTCAGCTAAGCTAGAAGTTTTAGTTGAATCAGCTAAGAAAATAATGCAAGAAATTTCTGTAATTGACTATCAAAAAGCTGCTTAATTAAATCTATAATATTTAAAGCGCCTCATCAGAGGTGCTTATTGTTTAGCTTCTTATGCTTTTATATGTAATCTCAGTCTTTTCACTCCAATCATAAATTTTGCAATCCACTTGAACAGGTTCTGTATCATTTATGCCTTGTTCATAATCAAAAAAGCTCATTTGATGAAATTCCTCTGCAGGTTTACCAAATGGTACTGTGCCTGTAATCCCATCCATTTGCCAAAAATTCCATACTATAATCTTAGTAATCTCATTTAACTCTTTGGCTGCTGGCTGTCTTCCCAATTTATCCATCATATAGTCAACAAAGGTTGTCAGCAGATTGATTCTTGCGATTAACAGATTATCCCCTTGGAATTCATATCCATATACACTTTTGAAGGCTTCATAAGTCCATTTCAACCAGTCTTTTTCATCATTAGTATTTTCCGCTACAACCCTAAGTTTTCGATCCAAAATCCCAATTCGACGCTCAATAGGTATTATTTCGCCTGTAGCCGCATCATATCTGGATACTATATAAGGAGCTTCCCCACAAGTAATTTCTAATCGCTTTGATTTGACGTACTCCTTCCAATCTTTATTGTCGGGAAATTCAATTCTATCAGGTGTAATAGTCCACTTTTCTCCATCTTCTACGTTAAATACATTTTCACGACCAAACCATTCTGCATCACAGTGATTGTTCATCTTATTGCAAATCCATGAAGGGGTAAAAACTTCTGCTTTTTTCCTGGTACGGTCACTTTGTATATTTAAAGCTTTTTCCACACGTGGGCATATTTCCTGTAGAATGCTGTTTGATAAAATATATTTGTCAGTAATCTCATCCCTTGGATTTCCAGTGTAAATATCTGTGGCAAAGAGAATATTTTTGCCTGTTGTATTATCCTTCAGTAATTTTTTCAGCACATTAATAACTGGATACTCTCTACAATTAATTAATCTTGACATATACGTACCCCGAGCCTTTTTTGGCATTCACTAGATGTCATTATTAGTAAAATAAAATGACATTTTGTAGATGTCATTTCAATTTTTCACTATAAAACAAATAAGCAATATAATCAATTGTTATCTTATCAGTAAACAGAAAAAGGCAGCCACAAAAGTGACTGCCTCAAATATTTTCTTATTGTGCTGCCAGGCACTCATTTACCCATTCAATAAAATTGGTAGTTGAGTCTCCTGTTCTTTCAGCCATAGTATGTCCCTGTCCCCAAACTGTTGTAAAATCAACATCTATATCTTCTGAATAGCTTTCCAACGCAAGTGCCAGATTTGCCTCTGTACTTACAGCAGTGTCTCCCTGCCATAAACCTGTATTGATTCTAAAATACTGAGCAACAGATGAGCTTTGATATCCCTCAGAGCTTGAAAGCAGGTAATACATAGGGCTGTACATATTTAGACGAACATCAACTGTGTTTCCAACTGAATCTGTCTTGGTTAAATCCTCAGAATAATCATCAGCGTACTCAGAACCAATCTCTTCTAGTATATCAGCAAGTGCAGAATCAAAATGAGCACCTTCTCCATCACCATAACCAAATAGAGTGTTCTCGCCCTGACCACCATCCAACTGATCAAATGCACCTAATTCTTTTGATGATGTTTTAACAGCTGCCGCAAAATCAGCTACACTTGTAATAGTTGCTGTGTTTGTTTCCTCGTCATATGTAACCCATGTGCCATTTGCATTTAATGCATCAATATAATCTTGTACAGTTTCATATGTTCCACTTAGACTAACTCCAGAAGAGTTCTCAGTACGTGAAATATCATCTATAGCTGCGTAATCTGTCTCACCGCTTTCAGCCTGAGTATCTTTAGCATCGTCAAAGCCTTCTGGCTTTGTTCCTTCAGCCTGCTCTGGGGCATTTTCTGGGTCAAACTCACCCATTTCACCACCAAAGCCACCCATACCATGACCTTGACCGCCCATACCACCTTGTGATGATGAGTCAGCATCATATGGGAACTCTGTATCAGCCAGGAAATTGTTAAGTGATGTTTCCACAACTTCCTTGATGTATTCATAATAAGTTCCTGACTGATATCTTCCATCTTCTGATTCTTCCAATGTGAGTACATTGCCCTCTTCATCGGTAAGTCCAATAGAATTGATATAGTCTGCATAATATGCTGTAAGAGCATCTGATATTTCCTGCTCCTCTTCTGTTAAATCAGAACGGGTATTGCCCATGTTCCATTCGTATGCAGCATCTGCACTATCCAAGCTTGTAATAGGACACCAAGCCTGAGAACCCATGACAGCATCTGATACGCCCATGACTGCACCGATTTCTTCTAAATATGCATCATATAAATCTGAATCACCTGTGATTCCAAGCAGTGCTGACTGAGCCCCACCACCTGACATACCTAGTGTAAATACGCGCTCCATATTGCCAGCAATGTTGCCATCATTATAACGAATATATCTAATAGCTGCCTTCAAATCTGTTACGCCTGCTGGTGCGCCTGCGTCCCTGCCACGGCAGCCTGCTACTACAAGGATAAAGCCTTCGCTGGTGTAATCAGAAACTGAACCATAGCCAAAGCTTGAGTCATATTCTGTAGGAGCATCCATTGCGGCATATCCTGGTGTGTTTACTGGAAGTGCTATGGGTGCAGTGGCTGCTGTGTAGCTACTGCTTCCTGCTGTATTGTCATAGTTGATTTCACAGGTATATGTGCCATCACCATTATCAGTTGCATTCATATATTCTCCTGGAATATATACAGCCAACGTTTCATAGTTTAAATCAGCAGGATTCTCACAATACTGAATACCTATCTGATAATAAACATTGTCCTCTTCGTTGTAGAGCCATTTTGTGTTGTCAATCTGCTCAAGGTTTGTGACAACCTCAGTAGACTCAGCCTCTGACGTTTCAGCTACAGCCTCCGTCTCACTATTTGCAGAATCAGCTGCTTGTCCACAGGCAACAAGTGAAAAGCTCATAACACCTGCCATTGCCATTTTGAATAGTCTTTTTCTCATTGAATACTTATACCTTCCTTTCAAAGAATATAACCATTCACCCTTTAAATAGCTATTATACTTACAATGCATAATACGTGCTATTCCATATTTTGCGTTTATTAAGTCACTATTGGAATTAATCTGGTATTTTCCTTTTCTGCAATAATAGCAATCCTTTTATTTACACAGTTCCCAAAAGGTCACTGCACTTGCGGCAGCCACATTTAAGGAATCCACGTCATGATGCATTGGAATTATAGCTACGAAATCGCTGTTATCTATAGTCTTTTGCTTTATTCCTGTGCTCTCCGTTCCGAATATAACTGCCAGCTTTTCCTGTTCCTTTAGGACTGGAGCTGATAGAGGAATAGCATTTTCCTTAAGAGCCATAGAAACTACAGCATACCCTGCCTCCTTTAATGTCAGGACATAATCTGAATCCTTATCAAAATATGTCCAAGGGACTTGAAATACTGTTCCCATAGCCACTCTGGCTGCCCTTCTATAAAACGGGTCTGCGCTGGCTGACGTGAGAAATATTGCATCCACACCAAGTGCTGCAGCAGACCTAAAAATAGCACCTACATTTGTTGGATTCATAACATCCTCCAATATAGCTACCCTTCTAGAAGCTAACAACAATTCCCTGACATTTGGCAAGCTTGGACGCTTGAAAGCGGCAATAACTCCCCTTGTAAGATTAAAGCCTGTAATCTTATTTATTACCTCAAGCCGGGCTACGAAAATATCTACCTCCTCAGAAGCCAGCTGCAACAGCTTTTGCACAGGCTCTGATTCATAAGCCTTTTCCTCCACAAAAAAAGCTAGAGGCTCAGCTCCCCTATTAAAAGCCCTTTTTATAACCTCTGGAGTTTCTGCAATAAACACCCCACCATTAGGCTCAAAATAGTGATAAAGCTGCGCCTCATTATATTTAGTAAAAATATCTACACGTGTATCGTCAATATTATCTATTCTAATCAATGTCTGTTCCTCATTCTTTAAACTTCAAATAGATAATATCTTTAATTTAAGTATTTAGCAAATTTTATTCAACATCCTGTAATGCTGCAAAATCTTCCTCACCTGTTCTAATCTTTACTACCTGCTCCACATCATATACGAAAATCTTTCCATCTCCGATATGACCTGTGTAAAGCACTTTCTTGGCAGTTTCGATTACATCCTTTACTGGAACCTTGCAAACTACCACATCCACTCTAATCTTAGGAAGTAGTGCTGGCTCTAAAGCAACTCCTCTATAGTATTCAGGTGCACCCTTTTGAACACCACAGCCCATTACATGAGATACTGTCATACCTGTGATTCCAAGCTTCATAAGAGAATTCTTCAGCTTCTCTAAATTACGCTCCTTGCAAAGGATTTCCACCTTTGTCATTCTAGGCTTACCTGTTGATGTAATCTGAGAAGGAGCATACTCAACCTCTACCGCTTCATCCATAGATGCAATGCCAGCAGCCTCAAGAGTGTCTGTAATAAGTGTTGCTGTCTCGTCATACAGCTCGTCTGTATCAAAATCATCCTCCAGCATGCTAAAGCCAGAATATGCAGATGGAAGTCCATGCTCTGTTCTATCAAGACCTACTATCTCTTCTTCTGCTGTGGCACGAAGTCCAATTGTATTTTTGATTAACGTAAATGCGATAGTAATTGTAACAGCAGCCCAAGCTCCTACTGTGACAACTCCAAGTAGCTGTAATCCAAGTAACTTAAAACCGCCTCCGTAAAAAAGACCAGTAAGTGTGCTGTCAGGAGCAGAGGTGGTTGCGAAAAGTCCTACTGCGATAGTTCCCCAAATACCGTTCATCATATGTACTGCTACTGCTCCAACAGGATCATCAATATGAAGCTTGTAATCAAGAAGCCATACACCAAACACTACTAAAAATCCTGATACAATACCAATAATGATTGCACCGAGTGCATCTGTTACGTCGCATGGGGCTGTGATAGCTACAAGACCTGCAAGTGAAGCATTAAGTGACATAGATACATCTGGCTTACCATATTTAATCCATGTGAATGCCATTGTTGTGCATGTAGCAACAGCTGGAGCTATTGTTGTTGTAACAAAAATTGAAGCAAGCTGTTCTACTGATGTAGCAGCTGCGCCGTTAAATCCATACCAGCCAAGCCAAAGAATGAAAACACCCAAAGCACCAAGGGCAATATTGTGTCCAGGGAAAGCATTTACCTTTTTAATTCTGCCCTTAGAGTCACGAGTAAATTTTCCAATTCTTGGACCTAAGATTTTCGCTCCAATCAAAGCACAAATACCACCAACCATGTGAATAGCACAGCTACCTGCAAAATCGTGGAATCCAAGCTGGGAAAGCCAACCGCCACCCCAAATCCAATGTGCCTCAATAGGGTAGATAACAAGCGAAATAACACCTGAGTAAATGCAATAGCTGATAAACTTTGTACGCTCAGCCATTGCACCACTTACGATTGTGGCTGTTGTAGCACAAAATACCAGGTTAAATACGAAATTGCTCCAATCAAAGCTGGCATAGTCTGTAAACACCTGAAGAGAAGGCTTGCCCACAAGACCAAAGAAAGCATTTTCTCCAAACATCAATCCAAAACCTAAAATTATAAACATCACTGTACCAATACAAAAATCCATTAGGT
>CAMNPQ010000021.1 GCA_946548305.1 uncultured Pseudobutyrivibrio sp. | reverse complement strand
ATAACTATAATATTCTAGATGCATATTATATGAAGCTTACCGGTGGAGGATATATAGATTTAAACGAGGATAATGTTTTTCGAATTGACTACAGAACGCATCTTTATATCAACCAGGCATACGGTGTTTTGTTTATAGCTACATCTGAAAAAACGGATAAAAATAATTTGATAGGTAGTTTACTTGCTGTAAATGATGAGGATAATATACTCAACAGTCCGATAATAAAAATCATTTCAAAAATACTTTATCAGAGAGAATCATTTAAATCCTTGGGACGATTCATTGGAGATTTTGAAAAAAGAACCAGTGAGATAAATAAGAAAAATGCAAAACTTATTCGTTTGCTGGCACGTGCCCAAAAAGATGAGTGCATAGACAGTCAGATAGAGTTGGATGTTTATAATTTCATATATAAAGGCTTGCAGGTAGACAGATTAAAAAATGATGTTCAAGAATCTATGAATTTCGTAATGGATTATACTAAGGAGGAAGTATATGGAAAAATAAACACCTTATCTACCATTACAATCCCAGCCATTATAATATCTACGTTTTTTCAGGCTGGGGTAATATCTATTCCACCAATAATCAGCCCTGCGTCCGAAATTGCAGGGGCATGCTGGATTGTGGTACTAGTAATCATATTAGTAATTACAATATTATTTATGCGAAGAAAGTGATAATAGCATCCTAAAAGAGCACATGATATCTACTTATAGGTATCATGTGCTCTTTTTATATAGAAGGGCTAGGATTTTTGATGTTCAAAAAATTCAAAACAGGATTTGTTATATTTATTACATCAAATGAAACACAGGTATTATTAGGGAGGGAAAAATTATGAAGAAGATTTTAAATTTTGTATTATCTATGGTTATTATTTCAGGAAGTATTTTGAGTGGAAGCTCAACCACAAAGGCAGCAGAAGTAGAATTAGTTAATCAAATCACTTCAGGTATGGGGGCAATCTATAATGGTACCCTTTACTATGCAATGAATGGTGGTGGCTGCCACACAGGAATTATTGCCCGTAATTTGACAACAGGAAAAGAACAAGAAATCATTTCCAATGAAGGCACAAATGGGTTTAGCAATATTAGCGTATATGATGACTATCTATATTGTTCTTGGGACAAATATAGGGGAACAGATGATAGTGATTCTCAAATATACAGATTTGACTTGAAAAATTATAAGGGAAAGTATTTGGCTGACGGTTACATGCCAGTGGTTGCTGAGAATAAGCTCTATTACTGGAACTATTCATGGGATGAAAACTATGAAAGTGAATATGGACTGTTAAATACTATGGATTTAAACACGTGTAGTGTGGTGGATAGTATAACTTTAAATCATAAGACATTTGGAGTGGATGGAGAGTATATATTTCAAGGTATTTACGATTGTTTATACCAAAATGGAGAAATAGTGGTGGCCATTTCTTATGAAGAACTTGGTGAATACGACGAAAAAAATGGTGGATATATGTGGAGCGAAAATTATGAGAGAGGAATTCGTATTTATAATCTGGCAGGCGAAGAAAAATCATTAGAGGCATTTCCAGTAAAATATTTAAACTACCAAAGTGATGGAACACCTTATGGCGTAGATATTATTTATGATTATTCAAGAGTAATGGGTGGTGGCGAAATGATTGTTGGAATTGAAGGTGAGAATGAAGTGCTTAATTATGTGACAAGTGATGGGGCAGTTATAACATTAAAAAGCTGGATTCCAGCTGAGTAAGCCTGAGTAATAGTAAGGGGGAATTTATATGGGGAGAGCAGTTGATATATCACAAAAACTAAATGCAATTCGTAAAATAGAAAAGTTTATACAGATGGGAGGATTTATAGGAACTGCGGCTGAAGAAAAGTGCCGAATATTTTGTGAGGAGTGCATTTCACAAATCACAGCACCTGTACCTTGGAATATAGACAAGCAAGGTATCTACAGAAAAATAGATTATGAGCAATCTATCAATAGCACAATTTTTCAATATAAAACAGGCTGCATAAATAGTATGACCGACGAAAGTAGTGAGTTTATACGACTCTTAAATGAAATAGTTGAGGAGATGGAAAAATGATTGGGGAAATGATGATACCACAAAGAACTTCACATGGGATAACGGCATTGCCGATTAAATCTTTGGCCTTTGAACAAAGGACAATCTATATTGATGATGAAATAAACGAAGCAATGGCAGCAGAATTTATAAAGCAAGTGATTATGTTGAATAGAATGGAGGCAAAACAACCCATTAAAGTTTTGATTATGAGCGCAGGCGGTTCAGTAATTCATGGTTTTGCTATGTATGATGCCATATGCACATCAGTTGCACCGATAGATACTTATTGTATAGGAACAGCCTATAGCATGGCAGCTATACTTTTTGTAGCAGGTCGTAAAAGATATCTGTTGGAACATTCTAAAATAATGCTTCATGAACCTTTAATAGAAAATGGATATAGGGGAAGTGCTTCGTCGATTAAATCAATGTCTGATTCTTTGCAAGATACTAAAAAGCAATTAAGTGACATTCTTTGTAGGCATACAGGAAAAAGTTATGAAGAGATGAATATGGCTATAAACTATGACCATTATTTTTCTGCCAGTGAAGCTGTTGAATTTGGTTTGGCTGATGAAATTGTTGGTTTAGAAAGAGTTATATGAGGTAAAGCTTATGAAAAATATTGTTTGTCTAGCTGATGGATGCGTAATGCCGTCCCACCAATTAGAAGCGGGGATAAATGAAAACAGATTAATTGTAGGCACCACCAGATGTGGAAAAACTTTTAGTATTGTTGAACCAATGCTGCTTCACACTTATGAGGGAAGCTTAGTTGTAAATATCACTAAAAGGGAGCTTTTTGATAAGTACTCAAGTATTTTTAAAGAGCGCGGTTATGAGGTGCTGGATTTGAATTTTGCAGAGCCAGAGAAAAGCAATATTAGTTATGATCCGTTAATTCATTTAAAGAAAGACAGGGATTTCATAAACATGGGACGTGCTATAAGTGAAATAGTTAATTGGGGTAAGGTAGACCCTTTTTGGTCAGAATCATTAGCTGCCTGTGTTAGTGCGATGTTGAAACTTGTAGATTTGAATAGTAGGTATGGAGACAAGACTCCATCATTTACAGATTTCAAATTTATATTTAGCCATTTAGAATTTGATTTTTCGGGAATGACATCAACAAATCTGGATATTTTTTTTGATGAAGCTGAAAAGCTGTTTCCTGATAATATAGCATGGCAGAAATGGAAAACAATCAGAACAGCTTCTCCAAAAACAGCAGCTAGCATTTCCAGCGTGCTTAATGCTGCGCTGGATGATTTCTTCGATACAGATTTATTGAATATGATGGAAAAAGAACCAAAGTTGTCATTTGAAAAGTTGGCGACTGAGAAAACAGTACTATTCGTGACTACTTCTCCTTTTAATAAGGCATCGGAAAAAATAACCAATTTATTTTATAATGATTTATTTAAAAATTTGTTTGATTTTGCTGAGACTCGTCCTAAAAAAGAGCTTCCTATTCCAGTAAATATAATATGTGATGACTTTGCTGTTGGAAGCAAAATACCTAATTTCGCTGATGACATATCAATATTTTGTGCAAAGAAAATAGCGGTAACACTTCTTTTACAAAGTGAAAGTCAGCTTGAGGGAATGTATTCAAAAACAGAAGCGCAGACAATTATCAACAATTGCGATACTTATGTTTATATGGGCGGAATGGATGATACTACATGTCATAGCATTTCCAGAAGAATCAATAAGCCAGTAGAGGATGTTTATTACATGCCATTAGAGCAGGTAATTGTTATGAGACGAGGGACAAAGCCTTTTATATCAAAAAGATATCAGACACTTAAAGACCCTCTCTACAATAAATATTTCAATGGGGATGGCTAATCACCATCACACAAATTCAAATCAAAATGCTTAGAATATAAATCTTCCAAGCTGTCGATTTCAATAGAGTGGCTTATGAGCAAATTATCAAAGGAGTAGTTAAAACGATTGTGAAGATAGTCCTGGTAGCTTAGGTAGGCAAAGGTTTCTATGATATTGGCATTTGGTTTGTAGATGCCGTTAATGTCAATTAAGTCCCTGTTGGTTAAATAAAGGCCTGTGTTTAGAGAATAAAAGCGAATGGATATAATAGGCTGTTTTTCGCTGCTGCTTTCGTGTAAATAGGCGGTAAGCTTTATAGAACCATCCATGCCGCCGCTGATAACACAGCTGCCTAATTCCTCCATTGCTACTGGCTGCTGTTTGATATCGTAGTTGCTGTAATCCTCAAAAGAAATAATTGGTACATTTTGGCTCGCTTCATTTGCATCATGGCTGGAAACAAATGCCTCTATAGCACTTGTTATTTTTTGCAGCTCACTAAATAATGTCATATTGCCGATGGTTACAGCAGTATGCTTTGCATATTCAGCCAATTCTATAAAATTGTATTTTTTAGCTTCCTGAAAATTGGCAGGCTTAACAGAATCAATACTTGAATCCATAAAATTAAAATCAGGATTCAGATCCCTGGAATGCTTGAGTGCTTTAGAAAAATCAGCGAAAGTGCATTTGCGGAGGTCGATTGAATTATAATCTATGGTTTCGGCAGAATTGTTGCTATCATCTAAAAGACTAGCATTCATATGATAATTTAGATGTGTTTTAAATAGAATATCATTCCTAATCATAATTCATCCTCCCACTATAGATATAATAGCACATATAGTGGAATCTATTCAACATAATTACTACATTTAGTGCTAGCGAATTTTCTAAAGTCTTTAAAAGATAAATAATCTGAAAAAATATAAACAAAATATTAAATAATTATAAAATATTAGCACTCGGTATTGACGAGTGCTAACAACGGGTGTATAACATAATCAGAACAAGGGAAAAGAAAAGATTCCCAAGTTTGACACTAACAATTAAAACCACTAGACAAAAAGCCTAGCGTCAATAAAAGGAGGTAAGTATTATGTTAATGCCTAGTATTTTATCAAATGATTTTATGGATGATTTATTCTCAGTACCACGTGTAACAGGTTTTGGTGGTTCCAGATTCGAGCATGATTTTTCTCGAATGATGACAACAGATGTAAAAGAAACTGATAATGGCTATCAGCTAGATATGAACCTTCCAGGATTTGCTAAGGAAGATATCAAAGCAGAGCTTAAGGATGGCTATCTTACAATCAATGCCCAGTCTAATAGCCAAAATGACGAAAAGGATGAGGCTGGCAACTACATCCGCCGCGAGCGTTACACAGGCTCATGCGCAAGAAGCTTTTATGTAGGCGATGCTGTTACACAGGATGATATCCATGCAGCATTCAAGGACGGTGTTCTTAGCCTGAACATTCCTAAGAAGGAAGCCGTTCCTGAAAAAGAAGAAACAAAATATATAGCTATCGAAGGATAATTGGTTGAATAGCCTGCCCTCCCCAAAGCTTTGGGGAGGGCTTATTTTTTTAGAAGATAAAATCTGAATAATTTGTGACATCAAAACATAATGGAAAAAAATATGTTAAATTTAAAATACATTAAACCTTTCAACCTGCAGCTTATTCCGTAAAAGGAGGGGTGCTATGCTAATGACAAACTATTTGAATCGTTCTGATATGTTGACTTGTGTATTATGTGCTGATGCGCCATGTGCAAAAGCCTGCCAGCATTTTAATCCTGCTGATGCTCTTAGGAGCGTGTGGTTTGACAATGCTGATGTGGCAGCTCTCAGGTTGCCTGAAAACAATGTATGCATGAACTGCAGTGGTGACTGCGAAAAAGCCTGCATAAAAGCTGGACAGGTGCCTATTAAAAAGCTGATGTCGAAGCTCATTGAAACAGTTCGACCTCAGGCTGAAATAGCGATACCCCAGAATGAGGATAGATTAAAGACCGAGATATGCGGCATTCCTATTGAAAATCCGTTTTTGCTATCATCATCAGTGGTTGCATCCACCTATGATATGTGCGCCAGAGCCTTTGAGGCTGGCTGGGCAGGAGCATGCTTTAAAACAATTTGCTCATTTGATATACATGAGGCATCCCCTAGATTTTCAGCAATCACAGGTGACAATGGAACTATAATAGGCTTTAAAAACATTGAGCAGCTGTCAGACCATAGTGTGGCTGAAAACATGCATATTTTCAGGGAGCTGAAAAAGAACTATCCAAATAAATTTATCCTGGCATCAATCATGGGAGCTGATGAAGCAGAATGGGAAACCTTGGCTAAGCTTTGTGAAGAAAATGGAGCAGATGCCATTGAACTGAATTTTTCATGCCCTAATATGCAGGAGGATGGACTGGGCTCTGACATAGGTCAGATTCCAGAGCTGGTGGAGAAATACACCGCTGCAGCAAAAAGAAGCACAACTATACCAGTGTTGGCAAAATTGACTCCCAATGTCCAGTCGATGTCCACAGCAGCTGAGGCTGCTCTAAGAGGTGGTGCAGACGGACTGGCTGCTATCAACACCATCAAAAGTATCATAGGGGTGAATCCTTACACATTTGTATCAGCCCCTGCTGTAAAAGGAAAATCTGCTGTGGGTGGCTATAGTGGAAATGCTGTGAAGCCTATTGCGTTGCGATTTATATCTGAGCTAGGGCAAAATCCAACGCTAAAGGGGATGCATATAAGCGGCATGGGCGGTGTGGAAACCTGGCGAGACGCACTTGAGTTTATTTTGCTTGGAGCAGGCTCTATACAAGTGACTACCGCTGTAATGCAATATGGATATAGAATAATAGAAGATTTAAAATCGGGTTTGAATTATTATCTTACCCAGATGAATATCAAATCAGTGAATGATATAGTTGGGGCAGGGCTGGATTCATTAAGCGATTCCACAGATGTGCTGGAAAGAGATTCCATACTGTTTCCAATGTTTGACAAAGAGCAATGCATAGGCTGTGGCAGGTGCGTAATATCCTGCAACGATGGAGGACATCAGGCAATTAAATTTGACCAGCGCATTCCAAAGCTGGATGGCAGTAAATGTGTGGGGTGCCATTTGTGTATGTTGGTATGTCTAGCTCATGCAATAGTTCCTGGTAAAAAGAGAATTACAAAATCTTAAATAATTATTAATTATTAGCACTCGGGCTTGTCGAGTGCTAATTTTTGTGTTAAAACATAATCAGTAGATGAGAAACCCTCATCAGTCAGCTAAAGCTGACAGCTTCTCCCAGAGGGAGAAGCCTTCGGTGGGAGAAAGGAGATATTATGAACATCCAGAAATTTACACAAAAATCAATTGAAGCAATCAATGCCTGCGAAAAGCTTGCTATGGATTATGGCAACCAGGAAATAGAGCAGGAGCATTTGTTGATGGCACTGCTTCGTCAGGAAAACGGATTGATTCCTTCATTGATTAGCAAGATGAATATAGATGTGGCTCAGTTTACAAATGCTGTGGATGCAGCACTACAAGCCAGAGTCAAGGTTCAGGGAGGTGACCTTAGAATAGGCCAGCATTTAAATTATGTGCTTACCTACGCTGAGGATGAGGCCAAGGCAATGCGAGATAGCTACGTTTCAGTAGAGCATCTGATGCTTGCCATGATTAAAAAGCCTAGCACTCCTGTTAAGAACATTTTCAAGAGCTTTGGCATTACAAGAGATGCATTCCTTGCAGTGCTTGCATCAGTCAGAGGTAACCAAACCGTAAATACGGATAATCCAGAGGCTACCTACGACACACTTGAAAAATACGGCTATGATCTGGTTGAAAGAGCTAGAGAAAACAAGCTTGACCCGGTTATCGGCCGTGATGAGGAAATCAGAAATGTAATCAGAATCCTTAGTCGTAAGACCAAGAACAACCCAGTGCTTATTGGTGAGCCAGGTGTTGGTAAAACAGCGGTAGTAGAGGGCTTGGCACAGCGTATCGTGCGTGGTGATGTGCCAGATGCACTTAAAAATAAAAAGGTATTCTCACTTGAGATTGGGTCCATGATTGCAGGTGCTAAATATCAGGGTGAATTTGAGGAAAGATTAAAAGCAGTCCTTGATGAAATTAAAAATTCTGACGGCGAAATCATCCTCTTCATCGATGAACTTCACACCATCATCGGTGCTGGTAAGAATGGCAACGGTGGACTTGATGCAGGCAACATGCTAAAGCCAATGCTTGCACGTGGTGAGCTTCACTGTATTGGTGCAACAACACTTGATGAATACAGAGAATACATCGAAAAGGATGCAGCATTAGAGAGACGTTTCCAGCCTGTTATGGTAGACGAGCCAACAGTGGAGGATACTATTTCCATACTGCGTGGTCTTAAGGAACGCTACGAAGTATTCCACGGCGTAAAGATTACAGATGGTGCTTTGGTTTCAGCAGCCACTCTTTCAAATAGATATATATCAGACCGTTTCCTTCCTGATAAGGCCATCGACCTTGTTGATGAGGCCTGCGCACTGATTAAGACAGAGCTTGATTCAATGCCGGCAGAGTTGGATGAAATGAACAGACGAGTAATGCAGTTAGAGATTGAGGAGGCAGCTCTTAAAAAGGAAACAGACAAGCTATCTCAGGATAGACTTGCAGATTTGCAAAAGGAATTATCTGAACTCCGTGACGAATACAACACGAAAAAGGCTGCCTGGGACAACGAAAAGAAGCTAGTTGAAGATGTTGCAAAGGTCAAGGAAGAGCTTGATGATGTTCAGGGTCAGATAAAGATTGCACAGCAAAAGTATGACCTTGAGGAGGCAGCAAAGCTTCAGTATGGCAGACTTCCAGAGCTTCAAAGCAAGCTTGCAGCAGCAGAAGAAAAGCTGAAGGCAAGGGATGCAAACCTTGTTCATGAAAATGTATCAGAGGATGAGATAGCAAGAATCATTTCCAGATGGACAGGCATTCCTGTTGCAAAACTTAACGAAAGCGAACGAAGCAAGACACTTCACCTAGATGAGGAATTACACAAGCGTGTTATGGGACAGGATGATGCAGTAAAGCTTGTATCAGAAGCTATCATCCGTTCAAAGGCTGGTATCAAGGATCCTACAAAGCCAATTGGTTCATTCCTGTTCTTAGGACCAACTGGTGTAGGTAAGACAGAGCTTGCTAAGACACTTGCACAGGCACTTTTCGATGATGAAAATGCAATGGTTCGTCTTGATATGTCCGAGTACATGGAAAAGTTTAGCGTGTCTAGACTTATCGGAGCACCTCCAGGATATGTGGGCTATGATGAAGGTGGTCAGCTGACTGAGGCAGTTCGTCGTAAGCCATATTCTGTTGTACTTTTTGATGAGGTGGAAAAGGCACATCCAGATGTATTTAACGTACTGCTTCAAGTTCTTGATGATGGTAGAATCACTGACTCACAGGGACGTACAGTGGATTTCAAAAACACAATAATTATCATGACATCAAACCTTGGTTCACAGTATCTGCTTGAAGGTATTGATGAAGCAACAGGCGAAATCACTCCCGCGACAAACGAGCTGGTCATGAACGAACTTAGAAATTCCTTCCGTCCAGAGTTCTTAAACAGACTAGATGAAATCATTATGTTCAAGCCTCTTACAAAGGCTAACATAGGTGGAATCGTAGATTTGATTATGCAGGAATTAAACGACAGACTTGCTGATAGACAGCTTCACATAGAACTTACTCCAGCAGCAAAACAGTTTGTTATAGATGCAGGATATGACCCAGTGTATGGAGCAAGACCACTTAGAAGATACATTCAAAAGAATGTGGAAACTATGGCTGCCAAAATCATACTTTCAGGTGATATAGGTGAAGGCAGCACGATTACCATTGATAGCGATGGTAATACACTGCTGGCCAAGTAACCCCTCTTAAAAATGCCACAGGAAATACCTGTAGACTATTATTTAGTGGAATCCCTAAATATAATATCTGTTTCAATATAAGTTTTTTTATAAGGTACCAGTGGATTTGCAATCCTGGATAGCAGCAGCTCTGCGGCAATATAGCCCATAGAGCTGCTGTGTATTTTTATAGTGGTGAGACTTGGCTCTAAAAGTGTAGCCTCTGGAGCATCATCAAATCCGCATATACGAACATCATCAGGAAGCTTCTTTCCTATAAATCTCAGAGCCTTCATCATGGACATAGCTAAATAGTCATTAGCACAGAAAAATATATCTGGCATCTGTGAAAGTGAGGAAATGCGATTCCCCAGCCATTGAGGATCTGAGTAAGGGCTACTGTCCTCATCTAATATGCATAAAGAATTATCTACAGGTATATTTCTATCAGCCAGCACGGAAACATAAGCCTGCCACCTTTCATAAAAGGATTGGCAGTGATATCTGTCACCTACAAATGAGATTTTGGTAAAACCATTTTCTATAAAAGTATCTATCATGTGATAAACACTTGATAGATTTTCCATATATAGAACGTCTGCATTAAGCGAGCACCTCTGGCTCAGTGGTGTGTCTACAAAAAGCAGTGGTATATTTGTACCACATAAAAATTTGCAATATCTTTCAGAAAAAAGCTCCATACAAAGAATTCCAGCCACATTGTCTATGTTTATATTGGTTGGAAAACACAGGTTATTAATTTCATAATCACGAATAATATTGATGGAAAGCTTGTACCCAAGGGTATCAATTTTGTGCTGGAAAGCTTCTAACAGCTTGTTTCCAGAGTGAGAATTGCCTGGAAAAGCCTGTGTAAATAAAGCAATTTCAGATTTCTCTGGTGCAGCAGAATTATTGATTTCAGCTGTAACTGTTTGCGGTGAGTTGGGAGTGACACCAGCCATGTTAAACTGCTTGTACCCCATTGATATAGCAGTCTGGCAAATCTTATTTCTGGTCTCTGGCGATACGATACCAGTATTATTTAAAGCTCTTGAAACAGTGTTTCTAGACAGACCAAGTGCGTCTGCAATCTCTTGCAAAGTAACTCTATTTCCCATAATTATCTCCTGAACGTATTAACTGTTTTAATCATAATGGAATAAGTCTAATGTGTCAATTGTAACATTCCCATGGACTAGAATGTGTCATATTTGACAAAAAGAAGCTCCATTAAAATCGCATATTTCACAAAAATGTGTTGCAAATGTGAAAATATATTGATTTATATGTAACATGAATGTAAACTTGATGTTACAGTAAGTGGTGCAAATGAACCTTAAAGGAGGACTTATGAAGAGAGTAGTATTGCTGCTGATGATTGGAGTAATAGGTTTTAATTCAATTGGCTGTGGCGCAAATTCAGAAGTTGAAGCTGGCACAGAGGAAAATTATTTGGGAGAGAGTATGGAGAATCACGTTTTATTTCCAGCATCTACAGAAGGGTTTGTGGGAGATACAATGCCTTTTTATGATGATGGAAAATACAATATTTTCTATCTGGCAGACCAGAGAAATGGTAAACAGGGATATCATCCCTGGGGATTGATACAGACAGAGGATTTTGTCAGTTATGACGATTCTGGTGTGGTAATCAATTATGGAGACAGCATCGAAAGCCAGGATATCGCACTTGGAACAGGAAGTGTTATTAAGGCAGAGGATGGCGTGTATCATGCATTTTATACAGGACACAATGACACCTTCTCCCCAAAAGAGGCGGTGATGCATGCAACCAGTTCAGATTTAAAAACATGGACAAAAATCCCAGAGGATACCTTTACAGGTACAGGTGGCTATTCTGTAGATGATTTTAGAGACCCCTATGTGTATTATTCCAAGGAGGATAATCGCTATGAAATGCTCATTACCACCCGAAAGGATAACATGGGTGTCATAGCAAGGTATTCGTCAAATGATTTAAGCAGTTGGAAGGATGAAGGAGTTTTCTTTGAAAATGATATGGGCTCAGATTCAAATATGGAATGTCCTTCACTGCTTCAATACAAAGGTAAATACTATCTGGCATTTTCTGACCAGTGGCCATATCGAGAGACACACTACAGAGTCAGCGATTCCATAAATGGAGAATTTGAAAAGCTGGATTTGGATATTTTTGATTGCAATGGTTTTTACGCCGGTCGCCTTGAGACGGATGGAGAAAACCTGTATGTGGTGGGATGGAATGGAACTAAGAAAAACCACATGGATACAGAGGACTACGATTGGGGTGGAAACATGGTGACTCATCAATTGGTACAAAAGTCTGATGGCACATTAGCCCCTATCGTAAACACGAATATCGTATCTACTCTTTCAAATCAGCTGAATTTGACACCGGTAAAAATGACTGAGTCAGTAAAATTCAATGATGATGAGCTTAGCTTTGGTGGAAATCAGTACGAGATGGCAGGCTTTAAAAATATAATGGGTAGCTACCTGCTAAACACAACCATAAAAGATTTCGACGAAAACAGTATGTTTGGATTTTGCTTTAATACAAATGCTGATAACGTGGGCAATTTGAATATCGTTTTTAATGGACCAAATAAACGAATTGAGTTTTACAATTGTAGCAATATCATGGAGTCTACAGCCCAATCTCATGTGGACTTTGATTTGAAAAAATATGATGAGATTAATGCATCCCTGGTTATATCAGACGGAGTGGTTGTCATGTATGTAAATGATGAAATAGCATTCACCACAAGAATGTATCTGTCCCAGGGAATGGACTTTGGAATGTTTAGCATCAACTCGGCAGTAAACTTTGAGAAAATACAGATGTTTAAATAGTAGGAGGGGAAAATGTTTAGGAAAGTATTGAATGCCATATTCAGGCATAAGATTGTTGCTGGGGCTGTGGTGGCTGGAACAATCATATCCTGCACAGCCGTTGCCACATTTGTTTCACCGGCAGCACCGGTTCCTATAAAGGATGAGCTGGTGGCTTTGGCAAATGGATGGCCCAGCTCGTTTGCAGCAGATGATTATGTGGAGCCGGAATTTGTAGATGATGCAGCCAGAACAAACAATGCGTTTAATGTGGCTGACTTTGGAGAGCAGGGAAACAATGGATGGTTTTATCGCTATGGCTCATCCCTTGATCCAGTGAAATCAAAGCGAATGGAATCCTTTGATGGAGAAAAATATTTTCAGCTGGGGCAAAGCGGAATGGAGATAAAATCCAATTTTATCCATACGTCGGAGGCAAGTGCTCCTATATTAGAGTGGAGAGCCGCTGATAAAGGAAAGGTAAACATCCATTTAACTTATGTGAAAAACGTCAACAATGACCCTAATCCTTCTTATCCTGATGGTGTCACAATATATGTATACAAGGGAGAGGAATCCATTGCCAGATATGAGGTGGATATCAGCACTGAAAAGGAAACAGTGATTGAGGAAGAGTTAAAAGATATTTCTGTTGAAGAGTTGGAAAGCCTTTATTTTATTGTTGACCCAAATATGAACAATGCTTATGACGGCGGTTCTTTGTATGTAGCAATAAATGATGTGAATGCAAAAGCTCCATCGGTAATGAATGATGCTTCAAGAACCAGCAATAATGCAAATCTTGTGGATGATTTTGGTGATCAGGGGCAAAATGGCTGGACATATATGTGTGGCAAAAATCTGAAGGGTGCACATATTGTGTCAACTCAAAACAACGGAGAATATATGAATTCAACTTCTCCAAATCTTGTAATCAGCCAGAACTTTATACATCCAGCGATAAATGACAAAGCAATTATTGCCTGGCAGCCAGCTATAGATGGTCCGATTGAAGTGAGAGGCTCTTACACCAAATTTGAGCAGAATGATGGCAATCCTTCCTGGCCAGATGGCGTGGCTGTATCAGTATTCAAGAATGGTGAAAAGCTATATCAAGAGAATGTAGCTGCACCTTCTAAAGGAGAAAACACAGTAAAGTTTAGACAGTCTGATTTAAATGTGACAACAGGTGATAAGCTGTATTTTGTTGTGGATGCCAGAGGAAATTCTTCCTATGATGGTGGATATTTTGATATAAACATAATCGATAGAACTGGAGCTACCACAGAGGCAGATGTGACGGTAGAAGAGCCAGAAACCAGACAGAATTTTGCTGATGTTAAATATGATTTTGGTGAGCAGGGCAATAATGGCTGGTTTTTCCAGGATGGATTCGAAGATGAGCCATTTAATGCTTATAATATGCAAAATTATGAGACTGAAGAGGAAAGATATTTTGATTCAAGCTATTTGGAAATCAAGAGAGATTTCGTAAATCCTGGTAAAGGCAAATCGGCGGTAATCAAATGGAAGGTGGCTCAGACTGGAGATATCAAAATAGATGCATCCTATACAAAGTTTAAAAATGAAGATAAAAATCCATCCTGGCCAGACGGCACAAAAGTAACGATTTATCACAATAATGAAGTGCTAGTGCAGCAGGAGTTTGAAGCTGACACTGCCCAGGAAATTACAAAAAGACTTGATGTTGCATCAGTTTCTGTTGTAAAGGACGATTTCATTACAATGGTGGTAAATGGCAAGGGCAACAATGCCTATGATGGTGGTAAATACGAATTTTCCATTAAAGGAATTTCTCCATTGGTAGGAAAGACTCATACTGATGTGACATACCTTGGAGGAGAACGCACAAATAATGCCAGCCTGGCAGATGATTTTGGAAAGCAGGGAGCAAATGGCTGGTGCTATCAGTTTGGATATTACAATAAGCCAAGCTATGCTGCCAATGTGGAAACATATAAAGAAAATGAAAAATACACAACCAGCGATGGTGTAGAAATCAAAAAAGACTATATCATTCCAGGAAACAAAGGAAAAAATGCAAACGTAAAGTGGGTGGCAGCCCAAACTGGTTCAGTGGATTTGATGGTGAGCTATACAAAGCTTAAAAATGAGGATGCCAATCCAGATTGGCCAGATGGCGTCACTGTATACCTTATGAGAAATGATGAAGTGCTAAAGCAGGAGGATTTTGCTCCACTTGTGGATAGAGAGACTACAAAAGATTTATCCATGGATGGTGTATGGCTTAATGCTGGAGATTGCATCACCCTGCTTGTGGATGGTAAAGAAAACACAGCCTATGATGGAGGCAATTTCACCTTCGTAATAGAAGATTCTGATTTGAAGACTGTGGATATGGTAAATAACAGCGGTGAAAACTACGCAAATCTGGCTCTTGATTTTGGAGACCAGGGAAGCAATGGCTGGTATTATCTGGAAGGACGCAGTGTTGAAAAGGCTGAAATATTAACAAGAAAAACTGAGGATGGTTCAGGCTATACATCAAGAAAACTAAAGGGACTTGAAATCAAAAAAGATTTCATACAGCCTAGATTAAATGCCCACGCAATGTACAAATGGGTGGTGGCAGAAGATGGTCAAATCAACATTTTAGGAAACTATGCAAAATTTGGAAATGAAGACCCAAATATGGATTGGCCAGATGGAGCTACCGTAAATGTTTATTTGAATAGACATGAGCTTTACGGAGATGTTTGCACTTGCCCAAGGGGAGCTGACGAGAGAACCTACAAGGATATAAACATATCAAACCTGGAAGTTAAAAAAGGCGATATTATTACCTTTGATATCGGTTGTAACAAGAACAATGCCTGGGATGGTGGCAGACTGGATATAAATATAGAGGATGCCAATGGCTTAAAGGTAGGCGTAGGTGACGGTGAAAGAAGCAACACTACTGTGTTAGGCGCAATCAGTTCTATGGAACAGGGAACTGACGGCTGGTGGTTCTTAGAGGGAACTACGCCATCTGATGCTAAAGTTTTGCATTACATGAATGAGGATAAAAGCGCATATCTTTCCACATCAAATGAAGGACTTGAGATTAAGAAGGATTATGTACATCCAGGCAAAAATGCAGCAGCCATTTATCAGTGGGTAGCATATGCAGATGGCAAAATTGATATTCTGGGAGATTATGTAAAGTTTGCCCAAAATGACGAAAATCCAGATTTCCCAGATGGAGTAAAGGTACAGATTTTTGTAAACGATAGCATGATTTATGACCAGGATGTGGCTGTGTTTGCAGGCGATGGAAATGACAATAAGGTAGAATTCATGTTTACCAATCAGGATATTCATCGTGGGGATAAAATATCATTTATGATATTTGCAAAAGATAACAATGCCTATGATGCAGGAAAGCTATCTGTAAGTATCTACGAAGTCAAAGAAAACATGTCATCTAGAACCAATAGGACAAGCCTGGCAGGGGCATTTGGAGAGCAAGGCTCAGATGGCTGGTACTATGGAATGTGCGATTGGGACGGCACTAATTTTGAACAGCTTGGATATGATGCTGAAAATGGCAGATATTATAATAACGGAAAGCCTGAATTAAAATCAGATTACGTGGAGCCAGGTAATGGTAAAAATGCAGCTTACAAGTGGGAGGTAGCCCAGACAGGAAAGATTTATGTGAAGGGTAGCTATACAAAGTTTGTAAATTCAGCAGATTCAGCAGCCGATGGCGTAGTCATGAGAATATTCATTAACGGTTCTGAAAAGAAATTTATTGGAGTTACAGGAAATTTCTCAGAAGAGGTTTCGGAATATATTGATGAGGAATACACAGTTCATGCAGGTGATGAAATCATGTTTGCTATAAACCCGGAGGGAAATGATAGCTATGATGGTGGCAGACTGGAAATCCGTATTTCCGATACAGATGACGATGATGAAGATGAGGAATTAAGAAAGAAAAAAGAAAAAGAGGAACAGGAAAAGAAAGAACTAGAAGAGAAGGAGAAGAAGGAACTAGAAGAGAAGGAAAAGAAGGAAAAAGAGGAGGCCCAAAAAGACAAGGAGACAGCTACAGGAGAAGAGGTAGCAGATACAGAAGAAGCCAGAACAAACAATACCAATTTGAAGGACTCATTTGGTGAACAGGGCTCAGATGGCTGGTACTATGGAACCTGTGAATGGAATGGACAAAATTTCAATGAGCTAGAGTACAATGCCCAGGATAACAGGTACTATAACAACGGGAAACCAGAATTAAAGTCAGATTTTGTAGAGCCAGGAAACGGACAAAATGCTGCCTACAGATGGATTGTAGCAAAGGATGGCAGCATCAGAGTGTATGGAAACTATACAAAATTTGCAAATAGTAGCGATCCAAATGCAAATGGCACATGTATGAGAATATTCCTCAATGATGAAGAAAAACTCTGGCTTGGTGGTGATACACAGGGAAATTATTCCAATGAAGTAATAAAATATTTTGATGAGCATTACAATGTGAAGGCTAATGATAAATTAACATTTGCAATTGACCCAGATGGAAATGATGCATGGGACGGTGGCAGACTGGAAGTAAATATTTCTTCTGAGGATGAAGAAGAAAGCGAGGCTGACACCACAACAAATAATGCTCCAGAAGAAAAATCAGAGACACCAGAACCAGAGGAGGCTAAGGAAGAGGATGAATTACCAGCTGATAATGGTGATGCTGAGGAGAATGAACCTTCAGAAACAAATGACGATACAGAAAACTTAGATAACTCTTCTCAGGGTGAGTAGATTAAAAGGAGGCGATGTATATCGTCTCCTTTTTTGGCGAAAATTACTTATAAAACAACAATCTTTTGGAAAAAGCATTTCTGTATTCCGTAGGTGTAATGCCTGTTTTTCTCTTATATGCTCTTGTAAAATTGTGCATATCCGAAAATCCTAAATCAAATGCGATTTCTTTTATTGGCTTGTCGTTATCTGAAAGCATAAAATTAGCACTTTCAATTTTTCTATCCAGTATAAATTGCTTTAAAGGTACACCATATAGCTTGAAAAACAAGTGCGAAAGATATTTGGGATTATATCCAAAATGGTCAGCGATGTCTTGTACTTTGAGATTTATATGGATATTTGTGTTGATGTAGTCGACGATATCGTTGTATATTTGCTGACCCATGGCATAGGTACTGTTTGCACTTTGTATAGGTGCAATAGTCAACTGTCCGTAAAGCTCTGTGATAATACTGGTACACATGGTATCCAGGGAAACCTGAGGGTAGTTGCTTTTGACTATGTCCTGAAGCTGCTTCATTTGAACTATTACTTTTTCAGGGTGTGGAAGCGTTCCTGTTTGGGGAATCAAAAAGCAATCAGTGACTTCAGGATTTGGAGAATATGAACGCTTGACTGACACAGGATGTCCAAAAAGATTAAGTGTAAAGTGCATCCAATAGAACGAAGAATATGCTTCTTTGTAGCCATTTCGGTAGGTGGTACTAGGGGGCAGAATCAGATACTGGTTTTTCTCAATATGGAAATCTTGTCCTTGGTAAGACAAAAATAATTCACCCTCAGTGACAATTATTAATTCGTAATCCATAAGTGGTGCGTAATTATGCTTCCATTCTGGAGATAATGCTTTGAATTTTCCAGTTAAATGGTATTTGTAAATCTGATTCAATGGAAAAATAATATTTTGTACCATATTCCCTCCCCAAACAATCGGAATGATACATAATAATAACAAATTGACACCTATGATATCAATATGGTATTTAGTTACAAGCTTTTTGTATGATATTTTGTATGTCAGTAGGGCAAACAAGTGACAGGAAAAAGAAATGGGGGATATGATGTCAAACAAAATAAAAATTACATCAGATTTTTGGTGTAGATACAGAAATCTGGTAAGAACAGAAATGATTCCTTTTCAGTGGAATGTGTTAAATGATACTGCAGGTATCAAAATAGAAAAGGAAAGATTAAATGACGAGGGGATTCCAAGCGAAAAAAGTCATGCAATCGAAAATTTTAAGATTGCAGCAGGTAGAACCAAGGGGACTCACTATGGCTGGACTTTTCAGGACAGTGATGTGTATAAATGGCTTGAGGCAGTTGCTTATTCTCTAAGAGAGAAAATGGATCCAGAATTAGAAAAGAAAGCTAACGAGGTTATAGAACTTATAGCGGATGCACAGGAAGATGATGGCTATTTGGATACCTTCTATTCCATTCTTGGAATTGAGTACAGATATCAGAGTTTGGCAGGAAGCCATGAACTGTATTGCATGGGACATTTTATTGAGGCGGCTGTTGCATATTATGATGCTACGGGAAATGAGAAGGTTCTCAATGTGGCAAAGAAAGCTGCTGATAATATCGATGCAAATTTTGGGCCAGAGGATGGAAAAATCCATGGCTATGATGGTCATGAGGAAATCGAAATAGGATTGCTCAGACTTTTCCACGTTACTAAAGAAGAGCGTTATTTGAAGCTGGCAAAATATTTTCTTATGGAAAGAGGAAAACACCCAGATTTCTTTAGAGAGCAGGCAAAGGCTTACAAGGGACCTAATGCCCTGTCCGGAATTGAAAAAGCAGCAGATTCATACTTTCAAAATCACAAGCCTATAATGGAGCAGGATACAGCAGAGGGGCATGCTGTAAGAGTGGTGTATATGTGTACAGCCCTTGCCGATTTAGCAGCTTCTACAAATGACAGTGAAATATATGAAGTGTGCAAAAATCTGTGGAGCAACATTACAACAAAGAGAATGTTTATCACTGGAGGCATAGGCTCTACTGTCTCTGGTGAAGCATTCACTTTGGATTATGACCTTCCGAATGACACTATGTATTGCGAAACCTGTGCTGCTATAGGACTCATATTTTTTGCCAGACAGATGCTTAGAATAGAGCCAAAGGCTGAATATGCCCAGGTGATGGAGCGGGCGTTATACAACTGCGCTTTAGCTGGAATGGCTTTGGATGGCAAGCATTTCTTTTATGTAAATCCGCTGGAGGTAAATCCTAAAAAATCACTTAAAGACCCAGGTAAGAGCCATGTAAAGCCAGTGCGACCTAGTTGGCTTGGATGTGCCTGCTGCCCACCAAACCTGGCAAGAATGATTACATCTTTAGATGACTACGTATATACGATACTGGATAATAAAGTACTGATTAATCAATACATAGCATCAGAAGCAGTGTTGGATATAAATAATGGCAGCATCCAGATAAAGCAAAGCACTGATTTCCCATGGGATGAAAAGGATACCATTGAAATCACAAATAAATCTGATGAAGTCATAGCGGTGGGTGTTCGACTTCCAGCCTGGTCAGATGAGGTTAGTTTAAAAATAAATGAGACAGATACTATAGTAAAATCAGATATGGGCTATCACTATATAGCAGTAAGACCAGGAGAATCAACTAAAGTAGAGCTTTTGTTTACAATGCCAGTTCTAAGAAACTATTGTACCCCTCTTGTGTCGGAGGATGTGGGAAAGGTTGCTATTTCAAGAGGACCTATTGTTTATTGCCTGGAGGAAGTGGACAATGGCGATAATCTGGCAGCTATTAGATTACCTGAGGATGCTTCGTTTACATACAGCTTCAATCACGACCTGCTAAATGGAGTAGGGGTGATTTCCACTTCAGGGAAAAAACTGACTTGTGATACCAGCGATTCACTCTATTTAGTTTCTAAGCCAAAGGAAGAGGATGTATCACTTAAATTTATACCATATTATGCATGGGCAAACCGTGGCGAAAATGAGATGGAAGTATGGGTGAGAGAATAAA